>JAFGHA010000076.1 GCA_016930275.1 Chitinispirillaceae bacterium | reverse complement strand
GTATCGCGCCACCACTGGAACAACAAAGGAAAATAACCAGTATCCCCATACCGTTTACCGGCAATGGTTCGGTAACCCGCTCGCCCGTCTGAACCTCGATGCCACACCGAACGAACGGTTGAAGATAAGTCTCGGATTCGAAGGAAATGTTTTTCTTTCGACCTTCGATCCGGATTACCTTACAGAAAAATCCTCAAACGGCGGTCTCCCCATTATTCCGCAATTCATGGACTGGCGACTTCATCAGGCCCAGGGCATTTTTTCCTTTTTAAATTACAACTGGGTGACCCTCGACATGGCCATTGGTCTGATGCCCTACAAATATAACCCCGAAGTCCGTAACCTCGGCGAGTTCATGTTTCGTAGCGGCACGTATCCATTATATCTGACAACTGAATTCAATTTTCCCATGGCGCGTCTTTCCGGCATTCGCGCCGGACTGGCATTTCACACCGATAAGTTTGATATCTCCGTTGATGAGTTTATCCTTACCGAGCGGCAGAATCCTCCCCTGAACGACGTTTCGATTGCATCTATTGCGAGTGTCAACATACTGAAACTGGTAGAAATCGGCGTAGGACTGAATTTCGCACGTGTCATCCCCGTCAACAATGAACTGACCACCCCGAAAAGAGCATTCTACCTGGAAAATGGCGATACCGCCTATTACTCTTTTCAGGGTACTAAAATCATGGGGAGAATGACCGTCGACCCGTTCGGAAAAATCAGAGGGAAAAACGCCGGCACCATTCTGAACGATTTTCTGGGAGAAAACGGTGGAAAGCTCTACGGTGAGGTGCTCGTTTCCGGTACAAAGAACTACCCGGCCAACGCTACCGGAAGAGCCCTCGACTTCAACTCAGCAATCAACAAATTCGGGTACGAAAATATCGCGGAACGAATGCCGTGGATGGTCGGGATCAACATACCGTTCTGGAAAATTCTTGACGTATGTGCTTTTGAAATCGAAAAATTCCCGGCACCGTATCCGAATGATTATTATCAGGCACAGTATAATGCCGTACTTCCCATCCCGACCTGGATACCCGAGATGCATGAATCTGGTGATACCACCTATGATTCCACACTCTACACCGAAAATGCGAAAAAATATTTCTACTGGTCACTATACGTTAAAAAGCAGATCGTCAGTAATTTAAGCCTGATCGGGCAGATTTCCCGCGACCATATGCGGTGGAAATGCAATCTTGGGAATTCAGCCAACTACGATACCGAAGAGATTCTCGCCAAACCGCACCAATGGGCATGGCGAATTGGATTTCTTTACAACTTTTAGATTTAACCATCCGCCGTTGCACCTCAAGTGGATCGGTGGTGGTGATCGTGCTACGGCATAACGTAAGCACTCGATAAGCGGAAATAGAAAGGATGTTGATAATGCGAATATTTCCAGTGGCGCTATTTCTATTGCTGCCAGTCTGTTTCAACGCATTTTCCATTGATACCGACAACGAGGCAGCCTCATCCGCGAGACTCTCGATTTCGGGTGCGGTTGATTTTGATATTGCGGAATTCGTGAAAATGAGGAACTACCAGGGAATGACCAGTTCCCCCGGTGCCTCAGCAACACTCAATCGCATATGGTTCGGGCATACGATCGGTATCCTCAATCTCGAAAGCAAACCGCTCGGCTTTCTTAAAATGAGAGCGGAATTTGAATTCAATCAGTACATGACGACACGTCCCACCATTGATGGCGCCTCACCCAACAAATCGTTCGGCCAGAGCTACTGGAATGCCTTTTACATCAGGGAAGGACAGGGATTTTTCTCATTCATCGATAATGACCGGATGCTCTTCGATGCGGCACTTGGCTACTTTCCCTACAAATACAACCCCGAGGTCAGAAACCTCGGTGAGTTTCTTTTCCGCAGCGGCACTTATCCGTTGTATCTTCTCGGTGAATTTGACCGGCCATTCGCCCGCCTTACCGGCCTTAGGACCGGATTTGAATACCATAACAATGACCTACTTAATTATAAGATCGACATCCTCGCACTACTGGAACGGACGATCAACCCCTTCAACACCATTTCACTTGCCTCGGTTGCCAGTGTAAACATGCTGAAAATAATTGACATCGGAGCGGGTATCGATTTTGCTCACGCGATACCCATGAACAGTAAATTCACAATGGTTGAACAGGATGAGAGTCACTTTATTTCCGATTCCACCGTTACTGAAATTATTGATTCTTCCACCTCACCACCGACCATTCGTATTTTCACGGAGATTGAGTATGACCACTACGATTTCAGAGGTATCAAATGGATGGCACGGGCAACAATTGACCCGTTCGGTATGGTTCGTGAAAATCATGGAGTACTGAGCGATATTCTGGGAAAAGATGGAGGTAAGGTATATGGAGAATACGCTGTGATCGGCACTAAAAACTATCCCGCCGCCGCTCATCCGACTACCAATTTCAACGCATACCAGAAAAGCGGGTATCAGGATGTAAAAGAGCGAAGTCCATGGATGGCAGGTATCACTATTCCCTGCTGGAAAGTTCTTGATATATGTGCAATTGAGATAGAGCATTTCCCGAGTTATTATGCCGATGATTATTATACCGCCAGTACACATGGGTTTCCCCTTCCCGCTCCACTGCAGGGAGAAACTTATGATTCCACCACATTTGTACCGAGATGGAACTGGTCACTGTATCTTAAAAAAGATATCTCACGCAACGTAACTATTATCGCCCAGGCAGCCCGCGATCATCAGCGGGCGGAAAAGCATCCGGGTGCCAAACAGTTCAATGATTACGGTGCCTCAACCGTTAAAAAGGATGAGTGGGGATGGCACTTATGCGCCAGATTCCATTTTTAAAATACCGGAATTAACGGGGCGTTATTTCTTAAAGTCAATAAATATACAGAAAGAGATAAAAGGAGTGTTCATGAATATACATAGGATTGTCATCCTGACCTGCGGTATGTTTTCCGTGGTTCTTTCGGCGGATTTCACTATGCCGGGTATCGGAAAAACGACCATTTCCGGCTCCGTCGAACTTGAACTGGCCGAAATCATGTACGGACGGTTGACACTCAATTCCCTCAAATCTCCGGTAGAGCATCAGTGGTACAGCCATTTCAACGGATTTCTCGACTTTGAATCAAAACCGACTCCTACTCTCACTCTTAAAGGCGGTTTTGAATTCAGGCAATATATGAATATGTCCGCCCGAATGGCAAAAACCTACTACAATAAAAACGCCTACTACATGGGAGAAGAAGTCTATCATGATTTTTTCCTCCGTGAGGCACAGGGTATCTTCAAGCTGATCGACAAGGAAGCGTTTTCTTTTGATCTCGCAATGGGATACATCCCTTATAAATACAATCCGGAAGTCCGGGAACTCGGTGAGTTTCTGTTCAGAACCGGGACCTATCCGTTTTATATAGTCGGTGAATTTGACCGGCCGTTCGCGCGGCTCACCGGTTTCAGGGGAACCTTTGCTGCAAAAACTGACTTTTTAGAAACTTCAACTGATTTTTTCATATTGACTGAACGAGAAATCAGACCGTTCTGGGATGTTACCATTGCCGGTGTCACCAGTATTAATTTCGCGAAATTCTTTGAAATCGGCCTCGGTGTCGATTTTGCACATCTCATTCCAACGAACCCATCGATTACCACTCCCGACACACTGAAATCTCGATATTTCAGCGACTCCACCGTAGCCGACGACGGATTCGGTAATATGATAACCACTTACGATACCGCTTATTACACCTTTCAGGGAACAAAACTCATGGCTCGTGCCACAATCGATCCTTTCGGTCGAATTCGAAACAGCGGTTCAGTATTGAGTGACGTGGTCGGAAAAAATGGAGGAAAACTGTATGGTGAAATCGCCGTCATTGGACTTAAAGATTATCCGGCAAATGATTACAATCCTTTCGGGTATGATAATTTTAAGGAGAAAATGCCGTGGATGGCCGGCATTACTATTCCATTCTGGAAAATCCTGGATATATGTGCAATTGAATTCGAGCGATACCCCAACCCGTATCCCAACAGTGCGGCATGGGTAATACGTAACGGACTGCCGGTACCCTATATGGAAAATCCGAATCCCGATGAAGGATATGATACGGGAAAAGCATACGTTCCACGCTGGTTCTGGTCAGTGTACCTGAATAAGGAAATTGTGAAGAACTTCAGCGTGGTTTGTCAGATCGGCCGCGACCATATGCGTTGGGAAATGCCGATTGTCTATCAAACCGCCAACTATGATTATGAAGATATCATGGTGAAACCAAAAGACTGGACATGGCACATTAAAACCATATTCAGATTTTAAGCTATGGAGTTGTTTTTTCGGCTGCGATAACGGCAAAATACATTTGCATATATATTTACTGTAAAGGGAGGAACAATGAATCGGACTGGTTTGTTCATTAAAGCCGCACGGTATGCCCGGATGGCGTTACTTACACTGGTGCCGGCGGTATTTGCCGGAAACGTGGGAAATTACACGGCACATGAATGGACACCGGGAAGCAATCAGATAGATTTCAGTACCGGCGGTACACAAAAGGTGCGGATATATGTATGCAGCCCTGAAATCATCAGAGTAAGTATCGATGACCGGGGACTCTTCACTTCGGAACGGGATGTGCTCGGTATGGAAGATGTCAACCGTGAATGGCCTGCGGTTGAGGGGCTGACGGTTACCGATGAGACACCGGGAGCAACCGGAACCATCACCATCGCCACTTCGGCGTTAAACGTCAAAGTACAGAAAACTCCGTTCAGAATCAGTTATTTCAAAACTGACGGAACATTTCTCACCGCCGATACGCTGACAGGAATGAACTCCACAGGTTCCGCGGCAAACAAGCCGACCTTCATTTTCACTCAAACCCCGGAGGAACATTACTTCGGCTGGGGACTCGCCTTTCAGCAGTTCCGTACCGGCTATCATGAAATTGACCACAAGGGAGAGACCTTCAGTATTCGTCGTTCCACCGCCTGCTACATGTACTCGACCGGCGGGTATGGCATGTGGTTCATGTTTGCCGAACCCTATCCAAATTCCTCCGCATGGGGAGATATTTCAAATCCGACTACGGGTACCGGATTTGATTTGCGTGGAAAAACCGCAAAATACTGGATGAACCCCTCAACCGATCCGGCGAACGGCGGTATGATGGAGTACGCCAGTTACTACTTTCTGCTCGGAAACTGGAAACAGGCAATGAGTAATTATACGCTGGTTTCAGGTCGCCCACCCCGTCTCGGGAAAAAGTTTTACGGCATTTTCCGCGATATGTACTTCCGTTCGGGAACCACAGTCGAAACATTCCGGAGCTGGAAGGACATGTTCCGTCAGAACCGGTTCAATATAGACTGGATACGAATGGATAACTTCTTTGACTGGACCAACCTCGGCTACCTGCCTACCGTCCCGAATCCCGGATGCTGGGATCCGGCCGTTCCCGACGTGATTCAGGAATACAGAGATGCGGGATACCTGTTCGGCGGCATGAGCGCCGGGTGGGGCTATTACGGCTGCTGCAGTGACAACTGCACGAACAATCCGCTTGATGATACTGCCACTTGTAAAACAGCCTTCGATCATGGTTTCGATTTCGCCTGGTACGATGCGATGAATTATCAGGGACGTGAACAGGCGAAAGAACAGTGGGACACCTGGGTAAAAGTCAAGGGCGGAGATGAAACCAAAGTCTTTATTTCCCGCGGGTGGCAGGCACTCAGCAGTCAGTCATGGCCGGGCAACCACATGGGTGATTTTCTCAACGATCCTTACATTTATGCCGTTTTCCCCTCGGCCCTCCAGGAAGCCCTTGTCGGGTATGCATGGAGCCATTGTGATCTCGGTGAAGGCTACGACTTCGGATACATGGGGTATACCCTCCGTCCGCTCGTTACCATTCATATGGCCGGCGGGGCAGGTGGTACCGCAACCAACTTCGAGGAATGCGGTAATATCGGTTCCTACCCGGAAGACATGAAAGATGTTATCCGTAAATGGGGTAATGAGCACTACAAGCTTATTCCCTATCTCTTTTCCTACGGGATGAAAGCCCACTGGGAAGGTATTCCGGTAACCCGGGGAATGATGTGCCAGAACGGTGGAGAACTTGATCCCAACACGTACGATCTGCAGTATCAGGCATACGTCGGTGAGGAACTAATCTGGTCACCTTACTATAAGGATCTTCCCGGCGATGAAAATACCGGGATCCGGCATGGTATTTATCTGCCACAGGTTGCAAGCGGTGCATGGTATGATTACTATCTCGGTAATAAATACGATGTTTCTGCATCAGGACAATCCATAAACTACACCTGCGATCCCGGGCAGGGGCGTGCCAGCCTCAGACTGCCGGTTTTTGTCAAAGCCGGATCGATTATTCCGCTTATGGACACTCTTCAGTTTATCGGTGAAAAACCGGAAAACCTGATTACTCTGCAAGTCTGGCCGACCGGCGGCACGGGCACCGACGCGAACGGCGGCTTTATTCTGTATGAGGATGAAGGAACCAGCAGCACCGTGGACGATGCCTCAAAAACGGTACTGAGCTACAATTATTATCATAACGAAACGACTCCGTCAACCGTGGTACATATCGGCGCCTTTGCCGGTTCGAAATATTGCGCGGACGCCTCGACAAGGAACTACCGCGTCGAAGTGCACAATATCCCGGCACCGACAACCGTTACCAGCGCCGGAACGGAGTTGACCCAGATAACCGGTGCCGATTATAATGCCGGTACACCGGGGTGGTACTTTAACGAAGCCAATGGTGGTATCTGCTACATAAATGCAAGCGGTGACGCTTCAACCGGTTTTGACGTAACCGTCGGGCCATCAATTGCGGTACGGGAACCGGCAAGACGTCATGGCCTGAACCTGCAACAGGTGGCAGTGCTCAAGTGCGACAGATCTCTCAAGGTTACCGTTCCATTTACAGGTGAACACACCATCGAAGTCATGAATATCCAGGGACGACGGATTACGAAACTGAGCGGTAAACGCCCGATGAAGTACTCCATTCCCCTTGGCAACAAAGCCTCGACAATGTATATGATCCGCATCTCCGCCGGAGGGAAATCAATTGTCAGAAAGGTGACTTTGTAACTTCCCCCGTCACGACAATGAGCCGTGACATTCATATGCAATAGTGTACTAAATAAAAGCGTACGGTCATTTCAACGTGCGCTTTATTAATATATAAAGTGCGGTAAGGGTTATCCTTTAATTCCATACCCCCCACTCCTGTTTTTACAGACACAGGTGATTACTCCCGTTTTTCCGGAGGATAGGGATAACATAAAAAAATTCATGGATGATTTTTACCTGTATTGAAATGAACTGACCATACATTATTTATAAAACGGGAACGTTCTTTTTACTGAAACGGGATACCGATGACAACCACAACAG
>JAFGHA010000075.1 GCA_016930275.1 Chitinispirillaceae bacterium | reverse complement strand
ATACCTGGAGCGGCGCTTGACCGGCTGCGCGGTGAGCCGGCACAGCTGGCGGTGGTCGATTTCAGCGGCAGGTTCACTCGGCTTGCACAGCGGTGGGGAATCGAACCACTCACCGGAGGTGACGAAACAACATGATGGAAACCGCCATTCTCTGGGTAATCGTCATCGGGTACATGACCTTCATTTTCATCAAGGGAGTATCGAAGGTCAAGGAAATCGACACCACCGACGATTTCCTCCTTGCCGGCAGAAACGTGGGATGGCTGTTTCTCTTCTGCACGATGGGAGCGACCGTTATCGGAGGCGGCGCTTCAATCGGCGCCATCGGGCGAACCTACGACTGGGGTATTCTGATGGTACTGGTATCGACCGGCTGGTACATCCATTTTCTCTTCAGCGGACTGGTGGTCGCTCCGCAGTTCCGCGCCGCGAAACTTTATACCGTCGCCGGTTTTTTCGGGCACCGCTATGGAGAAGGCCCGCGATTTGTCGCACTGGTACTGTCGCTTCTTTTTTCAGTGTTCATCGTGGCGGCGCAGATGGCCGCTTTCGGCAGCGTTCTCTCGGCGATTCTGCCGCAATTCGCCGACAGCGCGGTAGTGCTCAAGCTGGCGATTCTGATCGGCGGAACCATGGTCGTTATTTACAGTACCGCGGGAGGCCTCAAGGCGGTTATTCAGACGGATGTCTATCAGTTCATCATTCTGTTCATCGGATTCTGCATTACGGTCGCGTTCTGTCTGCCCGACCTCCTGCATATCGATGGCGCGACATTGCGGAAACTTCCCGCGACCTTTTTCAGCCCGCACGGCGGCAAAGGCTGGGTGATGCTGATCACCACATTTCTGGCATTTCTCCTGGGTGAAACCTTCGCACCGGGTTACGCCACCCGTTACTGCGTCGGTAAAAATATAAAAGAGACCCGGCGCGGGATAGCCGGGGTCGGTATTTTCCTGGCATTCACCTTTCCGATTATTCTTTTCGTGATCGCCCTCTACGCGCGCATTCACTTTCCCGATATCGATCCGCAGCAGGCGCTTCCCATGGTGATCCGTCAACTCAACAATCCCGTTATCGCCGGGCTGATCGTCGGGGCGCTGCTCATGGCGGTCATGTCGTCGGCCGATTCCGCGCTCAATTCCTCAACGGCAATCTTCGTGAAGGATCTCTTCGAACACCAGCTCGGGTGGACCGACAGCAAAGAACGGCCCCTGCTTAAAATCGCACGGATCTGCAGTTGCGTGCTCGGCGGTATCGCCATACTGATCGCCATCCTCTGGTCGGATATCATTCAACTGCTGCTGTTCACGTATCATGTCTGGGCGCCGGCGGTCATTCTCCCGGTAATCGTCGGGGCGGTGATGAAGGAACGTTCGGTGCGATACGGTCGCCATGTATTCATCACCATGGTGGTTTCCACCGTATCCGCCATGCTCTATAAAGGGGCGCTTACCCTCCACGGTAAAGGAACCGCCATTTTGCCCGACTCATGCTACGTGATCATGGAAAAAGTCGATACATCGGTGTTCGGCGTCCTGGTATCGCTGGTGGTTTTTACGGTTACAGTTCTGGTCGTCCACACGTCTCCGGAACCGATGATCTCGGATCCGTCATGATACCACTGACGGATGGTACCACGTATCACCATATCGGGTTTTCTCCTCTTCGGGGAAAAAAAGAATCATCGGGTCCGAAGTCACGGAATTACCTTACGAAGGTTTTACTTACAGTTTCTCCTTTTTGATCATTATTTTTTCTCTTACGCTGTAATACAACCACCTATTTTACTGTTGTACCACGTTCAATGAATGGAGAGTCGGCACAGTGACCGCTCAAAAAGTGATACTGATAACCGGTGCATCTTCGGGATTCGGCTATGCTGTTGCCGAAGAACTGCTCGGGCGGGGGGCTGTCGTTTTCACCGCGGCGCGACGGATGGAAAAAATGGAACCGTTGCGGGAGAAAGGCGCGATGCCTGTTGCGATGGATGTGACGAGTGACGCATCGGTTGCCGATGGTGTCAGCGAAATACTCAGGAAACAGGGGCGGCTCGACGTACTGGTGAATAATGCCGGGTATGGCGGATACGGCATGCTCGAAAGCGTTCCCCTTGATGAAGCGCGGCGGCAGTTTGAGGTCAATGTTTTCGGGGCAATGCGGATGATCCGTGCGGTGCTGCCGCAGATGCGTGTGCAGGGTGGCGGCCGAATCGTCAATATGTCTTCGATTGTCGGAGTCGCGGCAATGCCGATGGTGGGATGGTACAGCTCGTCGAAACATGCACTTGAGGCGTTGACCGATGCGCTACGCACGGAAGTACACCGGTTCGGTATTTCGCTTCCACTCATCGAACCGGGACCGGTGAAAACGGAGTTCGAACAGGTCGCACTCGAGCAGCTCGCCACGGTCAATCACGATCCCGTCTACCGGAAATCGGTTGATAACTTCACCGGAAATTTCAAAAAGATGTACGCGAACGCACCGGAGCCTGAAGTGGTGGTCAGAACGGTTGTAAAGGCGGTATATGCGCGCAGGCCGAAAACGCGCTATCCGATCGGCGTGACGGGACTGGTCGGAACGGTGAAGAAACTTCTCAGCGACCGTATGATGGATGCGATATGGCGAAGGGTGTACGGGATAGAGTAGTAGTGAATAGTATTCGGTATTACAAAAGGCAACCATTTGCACGTTATTAATCTTGGAGCAATCATTACCGGTATCATCGTTGCGCTGTGCATTGGAACGATGAATGCCGTCGCTCCGGAACTGGTATCCGGACCGTATGCCGACCTCATGGTGGTGGTGCTGATTTTCATTACCGGTGTAGTTCTGGAAATTGCCGGATTGAAACCACGGGTACTCCATATACCGGTTGAAATAGTCGGCCTTGCGGCAATCGGCTACCACCTGTGGTTGCTGTGGAAATGGTATGCGGTGATCTGCCTTGAGCTGGCGGCGATTGCCGTGTATTTTTTCATACGATCGAAGGTGAAAAAACGGATGGAGAAAAGCAGAAAAACCGGATTCGGCGCTTTCGGTTTGTACCGGACGGAAACGAATCCTGCACAGAAGAAAAAGCTGTTGCTCGATTCGCTGATCAGTGATACGCTCCTCGTTAATAAAAGGGATGTCATACTCCATAACCATGAAGTGGTATCCCGAATACTTGCGGATTTCGAACAGTTGTTTTCACATAAAAATAACTGTTCATTGAAACATTACCTTCATGAGTGTCAATGTGCACTGGAGAAAGAGAAAATCAGGCCCCGGGATGCAAGAGCTATCAAAGATATCCGGCCGATACTTGAGTCGGTACTCAAATAGAAAACGAACATGAATAATTACATCGTTCCTTGATGTATTCCGATTATATCGCGATAAACAGGAGATTATCACCGTTTGTTACCTGCTGCAGTTGGAAATGGAGACCGGTATGAAAAACTTTCAGCTTCCGCTTTGTCTGGCACTGCTGTTTTTTTCCTGCGCACTGTTCAATCCCGAGGATGAAAAGCAGCACGACGAAAGGCTCGCCGGTACCTGGGATTGTCTGGAATGGGGCGACGGGGGAGAGTATTCCTATGCGTTCGAGGAGACGATGTATCTTTTGACAATGAAAAGTGAAAGCGGTATCGCCGTACGGATTGAAAATGGTGAATGGTACACGCAATCGGATCAGATATTCTTCAACGGGACGGTTACCGAATGCAGCCCGTGCAGCAAAACGCCGCCCTATTCCACCGTGCCGACGATTCCCTATCTTTTCGCGGGTGATACGTTGAAAATGCAATGGGGAGTACATTCCGACGGCAGCTGGGATACGTTTACCAAAAGACAATGAAACTGCGGGGTACAAGTAATCCACACTCACCCTTCGATGGATCCCGACGGCGAAATAACAGTTTTCTCCCGCGGAAAAGATAATGGGGAAAGCGGAGGAATGTATCAACAAATCCGCAGCTGAAAGAGAATCCGCGCGACTGCTTTGACGGTACCGGAAACGGGTCGATCACCCGATACTGAATGATGACGAAAGCACTGCGGCGGTAACGACCGGTCCCTATCCGACGCGGCTGCACTGCATAACGAACGGACTGACCTTCCAATGCTACAATACTATTTACCCTGTCATGGCGAATCAGAACGGGGTGCGGATAATTTAATCAGTTGCGGTATTTTTTTTGCTGCAGGGCTCCCTGAACGTGATCTGAAATTTCGTATCTGCTGCGGAAACCATGACTAAGCAAACAGGGTCCCATTTTTCGGGAACGCCCGTTTCCGGTGCGACCCCAGAAATTACCATATCCGTGAGGGAGATCATCTGATGAAACTCAGAACGTTACTCGTTACTACTGCAATTGCATGTAGTACTCAGTCTTCGACCGCGCAGGTGAACACCGGTGAAACCACGAACACGAAGAAAGGTGTTGAAGCGACCGTCTCGCAGCAGTGGTTCAAAATGGGCGATCTGCGTCTTATCAATAACGATTGGGGTTCACAGGAGAACGGGTGTACTTCATCCTACCGGATATTCATCGAAAATGACGGCAGCTTCGGTTGGGATTTCAACAGGGGCTCATGCGGAGGAGTGGGAGGGGATGCCGGACCGGATTATCCGGAGATCGAATTCGGGATACACCCCTTTGGTGTGGCAAAAGATATGGTAACTTCACCGGATTTTTGTTCCACCGATCTATTGCCGATACAGATAAAGGATGTCTCCTCAGCGAGCATTACCATCGATCAGATGAGCATACAGCTGCAGAATGCAGCGAGCTGGAACATGAATTTTGAAACGTGGTTTACCAGCGAGCATCCGGTAACGGGAAATCATTCCTGCCCGCAGGCCGAAGTGATGGTGTTCTGGGGATGGCAGGACGGGCGATGGGCCTGTGATCAGAGCGGGACCGCCACTTCGGGAAACGACAGTTACCAGTACTGTCATGATGCAAGCGGATGGGGATGCGGGTGGCGTTATATGCAGTTCAGACTGAACGGCGGACCGAAACGCGATTACAGCGGGAAACTTGACGTGAAGGCGATTCTCGACTGGCTTGTCAATAATAAAGGAATTTCACGCGATCTGTGGATAAGCAGATTCGAGATAGGTACCGAAATCGGCGACAATACCAGCGGGAAGGTAACTATAAAGAATCTGACTTTCGAAGTGAACGGTCAATCGCGATCTCCTGAATTCTTTGATCCCACTGCAACAAAAAAACCACCACGGGAGGTGGTGTCGCACAAACAACCGGCCACGGTGTTCCCCGCCGGAACGACGGTCGAAATAGTCAATATGCAGGGAGCGCGCCAGACGGTTCGGACCGGCATGTATCGGAAAACCGCTGCCGAGCTGGGAAAACAGCTGCCGCGTGGGGTGTATCTGATGTACGGCATCGACCGGAACGGGAACCGGGCGAAAAATGCGGTCGTGGTACCGATGTTATAGACTGGTGCTGCCGCTGATGAATACTATACCCTGATCGGAATCAAATGAGATCCCTGTTTTTAACAGGGATTTTTTTAATCCTGATTACGAAATCTGGTTGCAGGTGTTCAAATTCTATAGGGGTGAAACAGATTGTATCATCAGGGTGAAGCGATACTCCGGGCACATTGATGTGATTCCACACCTGAACGTACGTTGTGAAATTTATATTCTACCTGAATTATTGTACTTCCACTTTTAATGCCCACAGTATATCTTCTATACTTCAAATATCAGCAGTAACCTCACCCATAACGAAAGGAAGGGCGTCTATGCGTTCTCTGCCTGCATTTGTTCTTGCAACGGTACTCGGTCTGATGGTGGCATCCTGCGGTCTCTGGGTCATGACGAGTCAGGATACGAAACCTTCGCCCAAATCGAACAGCGACAAAGCGGTCCTGGTGATCATGCGTACAACGAGTTACGGAGCAGGAGCAACGATATCGAATTATCTCGACGGAAAAATAATCGGCCAGACCAAGGGAAAATCATACTTTTTTACAGAAGTCACTCCGGGAAAACACTCCCTTGTCTGCAGGAATGAAAATATGCGTCCGCATGAAATCAATTTTGAGGCAGGCAAAGTATACTATCTGCAACAGGCCATTTATATGGGAATGATGGCGGCACGGACGGAGTATGATACGCTCAACCCACAGATTTTCGAGGAACAGAAACCTGAATGCGATTTCGTCGTTTTCGATCCGGCTCTGGCCGAAGGTGAAGACGAGGCAACCGTCGATATGGAAGAGGTTAAAGAGGAACGCGCCGAACAGTTGGCTGATCAGCCGGATTATTTCACGAAAGTGGATAACCTCAGAGGTTTCTGATTCTGTAATCAACAATACCTTGAGAAATCTGCAGGTTCCTTTATCGGCAACTGGTTTGCAATACTGAATATCGACAGGAAAGTGCAGGAAGAATTACCGCCGACTTGAATGTATCAGTTCAGGTCGGTTTTCCGTTTCCGTCGGCAGCATCGTACCGTTACGATGCGCAATATCGCCATGTTCCTACCGGGTGAGAAAGCAACGAAGCTATTTTTCCGCTGTTGAGTCCCACATTGCCGATACGGGGCGGCCCGTCGCGTTCCTGACTGCGGGTGATTCCTTTAAGAAGTGACGGAGCATACTTGCCGCCTTCGATAATCATTCCGCCGAGTTCGTACAGGCTGACCGTTCTACTGCCGCCGAGATGATATATACCTTCGGTACGTGATCCTGCGAATTCAATGACACTCCGCGCAAGAGCGCCGCAGGAGATAATGCTCCGGTATTCATCGGTAAACAGGGTTACCGGTAGATTCCGCCGGAACCTGCTCTCGATCCAGTCCAGTCCGCCCTTATCGCCCGTTACCGACGCACCGACCGGAAGCCCGAGTCTGATAATTGCCCATCGACCGGCGGTCATTATCGCCTGTTCACCCTGCTGAAGCGTTTTACCGGCGATGCTGAGCGGATTCGGCCGGTGATGTTCCGCGTACCCGGTTGACGGAGGATTGTTGCCTGAGTAAACGAGATCGGTGGAAAGGTAGCAGGTCCGTGCCGTACCGGAAAACGTTTCGGCGACGGCACTGCTTCCGTCAACATTGATGCGGTGCGCCCATCGAGGGCGTTCCTCGCAGACATCGAGATCGCATACGCCGCCGGCATGAATGACCAGTGTGGGTTTGAAAACGTCCCGTATCTGCCGGAGGTTTTTTACATCTGAAATACAGAGCGGTTTGACGTTGCGTCCCGAAGGATTTTTCATCCGGGGAGGTCCGATTCCGAAGAGCTTTTCCTGAGGGATGAGCCGGGAAAGCGCCTGATAAACGGGCCAGCCGTGAATACCGGTGATGCCGGTTACGAGGATTCGTTCATGGTGAAGTGAGATGGTGGAAATCGGTAAATCGGTTGTATTGATCATCAGAACAGCAGGTTGGATGATAGGGAGCAATATGACAAGGGCAGCTTTGAAAGCTGCCCCTGCAAAAGTTAACCCTGATTATGGTTGTTACCAGGAATTCCTCTGACCACCGCCGCCGCCGAAACGGCGTCCGCCACCGCCACCGTTACCTCCACGGTAACCACCACCACCGCCGCCGCCGCCGCTGCGCGGGGGACGTTCACGGGCGATATCAACCTTCAGTGCACGACCTTCGAACTCATTGCCGTTGAGTGCGGCAACCGCTTCCTCGGCGTTTTCCATTTCGACGAATCCGAAACCGCGCGGACGACCGGTTTCGCGGTCCGACATAAGGGCGACGGAGACGACTTCTCCGTGCTGTTCGAACAATGCCCGAACATCTTCTTCAGTAGCTTTGAATGGTAGGTTGCCGACGAAGATTTTTTTGGCCATACATCCTCCGATGATTAGATTGTGGTAGTGACACCCGTACGGAGAATCTATCCGTTTCGAGGTCTTTGAGCGTGATCCCGGATATGTCGGTGTCGTCCGGGACACCCTCGCGGAAAAAACCGTCGAATTCTGTTTCACCTGGAGTTGACTGACATGAGTGCAATTTACAGGGACCTAAGAGGACGTACGGCTGAATCCATCAAACTAATATATCTTACTTGGGCATCTTGTGCCATAAAAAAAATCAAAATGAAGGGTTGGAGGGGGGATGAATTAGTGAGTTGGCGGGTTGATGAGTTGATGAGTCTCATTTAGTCTCCAAATCTCTGACTCTTCAACCTGCGGATGGAAATCTCTCAAGCTCCGTATGCGGTAGAAAAAGTGCCGCAGTGTAGGCATCCATGTAGCCGGATTCACTGCTCAGGTCGATGTAAGTCATTCTGTCGGGCAGATCGGCAATACTGTCACGGCTTTCCCGACTGAGCAGCAGACGGGTGGCCCCTGCCAGCGAGGTATTTCCAAGGTAGAAAAATCTGCTCCGGTCGATATCGGGCAACAGACCGATTCGTACAGCTGCTTCGATATCGATATACTTTCCGAATCCTCCGGCGATCAATACCTTGCCGATGTCGGAAAAGTCGAGTCCCGCATTTTTGAGCAGCAGATCACCGGCGGCATAGAGTGCCGCTTTCGTCCGTAACAGATTGTCGATGTCGGCTTCGGTGATGATCAGCGGTTTGTTGTTGTGCGTTAATGATGCATCGATCAACTGAAACCCTTTGGTTCCCTCGATTGTTACATGATGATCCGCGGAGAATTTGTCGGTCAATTTTCCCGAACGGTCGATGATGCCGGCTTTGAGCAGTTCACCGAGCAGGCTTATCAGGCCGCTGCCGCATATGCCGCGGGGAAGCGCATCGCCGATGACGGTGTAATCGATCGATCCGTCGGCAGGATCGATAGTGATTGAATCCACGGCACCGCGAACGGCGCGCATTCCGCAACCGATACCGGAACCTTCGAATGCAGGTCCGGCACTGCACGCGCAGGTAAGCAGAAATTCCCTGTTGCCGATAACGATTTCACCGTTGGTGCCGATATCGATAAAGAGGGTGAGTGTGTCGGTCGAGGTGATCATGTCGGTGCACAACAGTCCCGCGGTAATGTCACCGCCGACATAGCTGCCGACTCCGGGAGCGAACATGATGATCGCATCGGGATTGATAAGCAGGGAACAGTCGGCGGCACGCAACTGCGGTATCTCATTGACGGTGGGAACATAGGGAGCTTCACGGATATAGTCGGGCCGCAGGCCGAGAAAAAGATGCATCATCGTGCTGTTTCCGGCGATCACCATGGCGTGAATATTGTCTTCAACCACATTGGCGGCAACGAGGAGCGAGGAGATCTGATCGTTGACCGTGTTGACGATCAGATCGTTGAGTTCCTCGAGACGTTCGGGAGTGCGGGCGTAATCGATGCGGGAAATGATATCGCCGCCTCGTGCGATCTGGGCATTGTAGTCCGATGCCGATGCGACGATTTCGCCGGTGACCAGATTGACAAGACGAAGTGCGACAGTGGTGGTGCCGATATCCGCGGCGATACCGTATACCTGTGGCGGTTGTGAACCCGGAACAATCGAACAGAGTTCCTGCGACGGCCAGGTATCGGTCACCACCGTGTTCACCATGCCGTCTTCCCTGCGGAGTGTTTCGGCAATCCGTTTCAGTATCTTTCGGGGACAGGTAAGCCGCTCGATGTCATCCTTTCCGCCGAGAGCCTGACTGAGTCGCTGCAGGTCCGAGTAATTCACTCCCGCGGCAGGGGGAGGTACCGTCACGTTGATCACCCGGCAAATCGGTGAAAAAAGACTGCTCTGCGGATCGATATGGTCAACGGAAGTATCTTCAACGATTGATCCTGAAGAATGCCCGACGGGCGGGGGAAGCGTTATCGTAAGGTCGGTGGTGATTTTTGTCGTGCAGGCAGGTACCAACCGCGGCGGATCTGCCTGTTTACTGATTTCAACCGTACATTTGCCGCAGGTCCCCCGACCACCGCAGGGAAGATGAAGCGTCGTCACTTCGGCCATCCGGGCCGCGTCGCTGATGGTCGTTCCTTCCGGAACGGTAATGGAGATGTCGATCGGCTGAAATCGTACGGTATACTTCATTTTACCGGAGCCTTTTCAGAAATGGTGCGATATCCGAGGCCTCCTGCGGCCCGACCTGAACTTCCCAGCCGGGCATCTGTTCCTCCAGCTCTCCACTGATGGTGGCCACGTAGCCCGGAATGACCAGTTTCCTTGAAGTATACGAATTATCGACGTTTTTTTCCTTAAGAAATTGTGCGATTTTCTCCCCGCTGAACTTTCCCGCCGCCCAGGCGGTAAGCACCGACATTCCTTCCGATTCAACCACCGCCAGATGAGCACCCACACCTGATGCCTCGATTTCACCGCTGACAATGAAATAGGTAAGCGAAAAATTGGTGGTGATGAGAATCGGCGATGCAGGGGACACCTCACCAATGTAGTAGAGACCCGGTTCGACTTGTATTGGTTTCTGCGGATCGGTATAGATGTTCTGCCGGAGCATCATCAGCGGCAGCAGCACTTCGTTTTCGAGTGTGTCGAAAACCAGAATGGAGGAATATTTGCAGATCGCTCCGGAGGCTGCGGAAACAAAGTCGAACGGATCCGGAATATCGGGCAGCATGGTGATGATCGGATACCCGAACGGCTTTACGCCGCCGAGTCCTGATTTACGGATAATGGAATTGAGCTGTATCGCGGTTACCCCGTCACCTGCGGGAGGATTGAGTACCAGATCGCGGAGACCGAGCGCGGAACAGCGGTTCGAGAGGCTGTGGAGTTCGTCAAGTGATGGTGCGGAGAGCACGACCGGCAATTTTAATTCGAGTGCGAACGGAGCGATTTCGTCGATGGTCGCGATCGAGGCACCGAAAAGGAGCGGGGTTCGCGACGCGATTTTTTCAGCCGCCGCTTTGAGCCGTGCGGGATCGCCGGTTTTGAGAATGATACCACCGGTAAACGACGCGGCCGCAGTTTCAACCGAGGCTACATACGCATTGATCGAATCGCTGCGGTCGTCGATGAGCACCGATTCGATACGGAGTTCTTCGCCCACCCGTTCCAGGCAGTACGCCTGTGCCTTCCGGCACCTGGCGGTAAGATTGTCGGGGGAGAGGTCGGAAAAACACCGGCAGGCGAAAATCGTCTGATGGACAAATGTTTTTTCATGACGGAACATGACGAGTTCATTGCCGCAGACGCACTGTTCGCCGAAGCTGATTTTACGGACCGGCGGTTCGGCCGCGGCACCGATCACCTCCTTCGCCTTGTCGCTTGCATAGGGGCATGTGGCAAGTTCGGCATTTTTTTGCGCTAGTTTCATGGCGAACGCCATGCACGTTGGAACACCGCATTCGCCGCAGTTGGTTTTCGGCAGCAGTTTGAAAATTTCCATTCCGGTAAGCTTTTTAGCCATTGTTCACCGTCCTTCCTTCGGCGTGGTCGCCAAGGCGGGTTATTGTACGGCGCAGCGCAGCGACCGCTTCGGGATAATAAAGGATCAGAAGATCGGCGCCGCTCTGGAGCAATGCCATTGCGGTGGCGGTTTCGAGAAGCGCTCCGCGTTGTTTACGATCTCCCCATTGCGGAGTGTCGGCATTCGCCTCCTTGCACTTGGCGGTTTCGAAGCCTGGTGTAACGAGCATCGGCATCTGCAGCATCGGATCTCCTCCCAGTGCCGAAAGCCGGATGCGTTCCATGACCGAATAGGAATATTCAAGACCGTAACCGAGTGCACCGGTAAGGGGATCGATGATGATTTTATCGGGTTTGACACCCATGCTGGTGAGCAGAATGTTGAGCTGCTTCGCCATGTTGACGTCGATCGGCGTCTGGGTGACGACACAATGGTTGTATCCCATTGCCGCTCCGGCAATGGTGCGATAGTTGTCGGTTTCGGTCCAGTTGAGCAGAAGATTTTCATCGGAAAAGTCGGCGGCGACCCGTTTCATCAGCTCGTTGGTTTTTTCGAAATGACCTGGGCCGGTAACGATAACCGGAACACCGACCGCTTCGAGGACGCTGCGGACCGTATCTGATGCTGCTTCGGCGCTGCGGTCACCTTTATCCGGATGACAGCTCAGACACCGGACGCTGATTGCCTGTGCACCGAGAACTTCAACGCAGTGGCGTGCCATTGCCGCTGGATCGCCCAGTTTATCGCCCCAATAGTCGCGCAACACATCGGGGAAACGTTCTGGCGGAGTGTCGAATACCTCCATCGTCAGAGCAGGTCGATGACCGCAGTTTCCTTCGTAGCTTCTCAAGGGCAGCGATGCGGCTCCACCGATCGTGATCGCCGAGGTACGGGTACCGCTTCCCCCGATAGTGACCGGATGGACACTACCCGACCAGGAATCGACCGGGCAGGTGACGGTTGACGGAAGTGTAACGGATGCCGGTGCTGCCGATTGCCGCGGCGACAGTGTCACGGCAGGCATTTCGGAAGCAGTCGAAGGGGCTGGCGGTGCTTCATTCGCGGCAGGAGCAGGGGATACCTGAAGCGCCGGCCGGCTGCCGAGTGCATGAAGCAGAGTAGCGGTATCTCTGAGCATGCCTGCGGCGATGGTTCGCTGCGGGTCGGCGGCGGCGGCCGTTTTCTGCTGCAGCAGATTATGCAGTATCGCACGAGTATAGTTGATGCATTCATCGACCGGAGCATTCTGGGCCGGTACGGGGGGAATTTCAACGGGACCTTCCGGCACGTGCGGTGAAACGACCGTGGGTGCCGTCTGCACGGCGGCGGTGGTCGATGGCGGAGCCGAAGAGGCGACTACCGGAGCAGACGGGGCACTGTCGCTGTATTCGCGCGAATGTTCCGCGTCCCATGCGGACGCCTCGGGACTCGGACCGGTAACATCCCACAGCGTGAGTGCCGGGTGGTTGCGCTCCTCGAGGACCTTCCGGAGTCCGGCAATGTCGAGCGGTGCGGTTTCATCGGCGATGAGGTCGATGAGTTCAGGACAGCCCGCTTCCGTCATCGCGTCGACCAGATCATTATGAAGCTGGTCTTTAAGCTGTCGCGGCATCCAGACCAGCCGTCTGATCCCGCCTTCGGTGGCGAGGAATTTACGGGAGGTAAGGAATGTTTTTCCGCATCCCATGAAGCCGGGAGTCTGCTGTCCGCCGCCGACGGTTCCGGCAAGCGTCGAGAACTTCATTCCCACCGGTGTTTCACCCGGGAACTCCCGATTGACGGCGATCACACCGTTGAGTTCGGGCACCACGGCGAGAATCACCTCGAAACAGCCGCAGGAGGTCATCGGGTTATGCATGATCGAATACATGGCGATTTCGCCGATGCTCTGATTGGAATTCTTGAACACATAGTCGTTGATGTCGCTCCAGATTCCGCGCACCGGATCGAGACACTCGCCTTTGGTAAGGGGCTGGTTGGGACCGGTGGGATCGATTTCGTACGCGGCCTTCCCGTCGAGCCAGTTGTAGGCACCGCAGAGACCGAGGCGCTCAGGCGTGATCACGCACACGTGGTTCGGTGCGAAGGACTGACAGAGCAGACAACTGTAAAAGAGGTCGACATTCTCGTCGGTAAGCGATGCGAGGCGGAGGTTCCGTTCACGGTAGACACGACGGGCTTCGACAATCAGCCTGTCGACTTCTGCCGGATCGGTATAAATGGTGATGGCGACTTTGTCGACGATCGCCGGGTAGTCGCTCAGCAGTTTCGCCCGCAGAATTTCACCGAGGTGACGTATCCTGAAACCCCGTTTGAACGCATCGGTGCTGATACGCACCCAGATGATATCGCGCTGACCCATGTGCCAGATACCTTCGGCCTGGTTGATCAGATGGTGCACCTGACGTTCAAGAATAGGCTCGAAGTCGCTCTGCATTTTTCTTCCGGCAACCTCCACCCAGATTCCGAGTGGAAGCTGCGTGCCGGGTTCCACTTCATCTGCCTCTTTTCCGACGACTTTTATCATCCCGTCATCGATTTCGTCCATCTCGCGCGTCGTGCAGTATTCAAATGCCGCGGTGCGGGTTCCGCCGAACTCGACATGCACCTGCTCTTTTCTGATCCGTTCACCCTCGAATGCCGCGCCATAGGAGACGGGTATGGGAATCTCGGTGATCTTGATTTTGCATCCGCGTATTTCGAGTGCCCGTGCGACGATCTGGTCGCAGGGAACATTACTTACCACATGCTCGTAGGTACATATACCGCTCGGGAGAATCTGCGGGATGTCGGTGTCGGCAATGGTGGGGAAACCGTAGTTGATGCATCCCGCTGCAGCGGCATACTTCTCATCGTCAACTTCACCAAGAGCGAGTACGAAAGCGAAAATCCGGTTTTTATTGTAGCGGAGATTCTTTTCGTAATCACCTTTCTTCACACCGCCGAACGAAAGTGCTGCCCGGCTGGCGAAGGAGAGCGCATGGATCGCGGCGCTGGTATCCTTGCCGAAGGGTACCAGCCGGGTATTCCAACCGAGCTGGACTCCTTTTGAAGCGAGCTGTTCGGCGAATGAAACACCATTCACGTTTCCCGCCATGAACACGTACAAATTTTTGCTCTGCAGTTCGCGCGCGAGCGCAACCGCGGTATCGGCATCGGGAGCGCACCCGACAATCGCCGCGAATCCGGGTGCCGATCCGTCGACGAATTCGACGCCGCGTTCGCGCATGATGACGTCATCGGCGGCGCCGAGCCAAAGATCCTGTACCGGTGACGGGCCGATAACCGTTTTACATGCTTCGATGAGTTCGAAAGCGAGCAGCGTAGCCATTCCTGCATTGAGCGTATCACCCAGATAGGGGAGCCATACCGTATCGAGCGGTACCTGCGGCAGCAGGTCGTCGCATGTGTCGAGTACCTGCCGCATGGCGGCGACGGTGGAAATTTCAAGTCCGAGGTGTGAGTAGGCGATCGGCAGAAAGTACGCGGTATTGGGAAACGAGACCGGACAGTCGGGTCCTTTTTCGGCCATAACCCTTTCAACTGAACTTCGGGCTTCGGTAACCGCCTGGTGAGCTCCCCGAATGGCTGCGGTGGCGATAAGTTTAGACATTGAGCTCCCTCCGTTCCTTCATACCAAGCAGCTTGCGTTCACGTTTCGTCTGGATGCCGAGCGCAACCCGTTTTTTATCGATATGTTCAAGGATGAGCCGTATCTGCTCATCAACGGTATTCGCCCAGGCGAATTTACCTCCGGTAACCGCTTCGACGCCATCAGTTATGAATGAATGAAGCCGTTTTCCTCCTTCGAGTCGGAGCGGACTGCCGAGCATTACATATACTCCGGATCCGACGAAATAATGGCCGATGGCGACCGCTTTCTCGGATACCCACTCCGGTGCTGCGCCGGCAAGCGGGAGATCGGCAATGTCGTCACCGAGACCGCCCTCGTTGACCACTTCGGTAGCTGCGCTCAGCAGGCGGCTGTTATCGACACAGGAACCCATATGCAGGACCGGTGGAATACCGACCGCTTCACAAACTTCCCGCAAGCCGTGACCGGCGTGTGAAAACGCCGTTTCGGGAGTGAGCAGACCGGCACGGGCGCAGGCCATGGCGGTGCATCCGGTCATCAGTACCAGACAGTCGGCGGCAATCAGCTTCATGACCAGGTCAACACTGGTATTTTTCATCGGATCTCGCGGATTGTTACAACCGATAACCGCAACCACGCCGCGGATACGGCCGTCGATAATCGCGTCGTTGAGCGGCCGGAAACTGGCACGGAACCTGCCGCCGAGCATTTCGAAAACGGTACGCACCGAAAAACCGGCCACAAGCTCCATTTTTTCATCCGGGATGCAAACCTTGTCGCGGTTACGGTTCGGGAAATTGTCGATGGCCTGCTTCACCAGTTGTTTCGCGTGTCCGGCGGCGTGTGCAATGTCGAAATTGGCGGGAGTGAATCCTTCGGTAGCTGCGATGGACGAGGTGCTCACGATTTCCGTATGAAAGCATTTCGCGACGGTGGCGAGTCCCGGCATGATGTAATGAACGTCGACCATCATCATTTCGACTGCACCGGTCATGATGGCAAGTTCCTGCTGCAGGAACGATCCGGCCGCGGGAATACCGTGACGCATGAGAATCTCGTTCGCCGTGCAGCAGATGCCGGCGAGTTGAATGCCCTGTGCGCCCTTACTTTTCGCATAGTCGATCAGTTCACGGTCGCTGCAGGCAATGGCGATCATTTCGGAGAGCACCGGTTCATGGCCATGAACGATGATATTGACCTTGTCATCGGCAAGTACGCCGAGGTTGACCATGGTGCGTACCGGTCGCGGCGTACCGAAGAGGATGTCGGAAACGGTTGTGGCGATCATCGATCCGCCCCAGCCGTCGGCAAGAGCAGTTTTGATACCACCCAGCAGCAGATGCTCATGCGCGTGATCGACGCCCATGTGGGTGCGGTGCATCATCTCCACCACACTCGAATCGATGCCGGTGGGGGCGATATCGTTTTTATCCCACACGCCGAAACGTTTCTGCGGCGCGAGCGAAAGGGTCTTGAGCGGTTTCTCCGAGTGGGCGAACTCTTTTTCAAAAATCTCGACAAGGGCGAGTGCGATCTCGTTGATACTTTTATCCGTCGTGTCGATACCGTAGTCAGCAGCCGCCTCACGGAGCCGAAGCTCATCCTTGATGGCATAGTCGGTGATTGAACCTTGGGCGACCATTTTAAGCGTGTGCACCAGGTGTCGTCCATGATCGGAATGGGCGGACACTCCGGCGACGATTTCGCGAACGAGATTGCGTGCCGCGATGGTATCGGCATCGGCCCCGCATATACCGACCGGTGTTTTGGGCGAGATTCTGCAGGGCCCCATGTTGCAAATTCTGCAGCAGATACCTTTACTGCCGAATCCACAGGGATTGCCGGCGGTTTCAGTCCGCTGCCAGACGGTCGAGATCTGCCCGTCGCACGAATCACAGGAGCCGTGGGCTGGTAGTGATGTTTTTTCGGTCATGTACGCTCCGTCAACTACTGCCGGTGGTGAAAAGTTGCTGTAACAGTGTATTGGTCGCCCGAGCCGCACCGCTTTCCACGTTGAGAGACGAAATCGGAAGTCCCTGTTCGTCGTTTCGGCTTATATCGCTGTCGAGCGGCAGTGTATGAATGAAGGAGAATCCGTTACCGGTGAAAACGGTCCGCTGTTCATCTGAAAGTGTGTAGTGATCGGGGGTGCGGTTGATGATGAGTCCCCGGCGGTGTACCCGTGTTTTCATTTCGTCCAGAATCGATCCCACGCGAAGCGCGGTATGCAGGCCGCGTACAGAAGGATCGGAAACGGTGATCAGATAATCAATGGAAAGTATCGTCCGGCGTGAAAGATGTTCGAGTCCGGCTTCGCAGTCGATCACCAGATACCGGTACGATGCGGCAAGCCGTTCTATGACGTCGCGAAGAACGTTGTTGGCGAAACAGTAGCAGCCCGGTCCTTCGGGGCGTCCCATGGCGAGAAAATCGTAGCCTTCGCGTTCGACTACCGCCTGCTGTACCTGCAGTTCGAGATATTCCTGTTTGGCAATACCCGGTTCAGCCTTGACGATGGTGCGGGCCTGTTCACGGATACCGCCTACCGTTGTTCCGAGTGAAATTCCGAGCAATTCATGGAGATTCGCATTGCTGTCGGCGTCGATCGCCAGTACCGGTGTGTGTCCGTTTTTTACCAGCCATTGCAACATGAGCGCCGCGACGGTGGTTTTTCCCACGCCGCCTTTGCCGGTGATTGCTATCGTGCTCAGTGGGAGTGTCCTTTCGGATGTCTGCTTACTTGTGAACGTATTTTAATTCTGTCGAGACCTTTACATATGGCTATCCCTCTTCGTTCAGACGAGGGATAGCGTAAATTATACAGGCTGCAATTTTCCCTCCCTGACAGGAGAGTGGACGCAGGGGTGAGGTCAAATGTCACTGCAATCAAAACTCCCGTTTTCCCGCTGAATAGGCACCGTTCTTGTCACCGCGTTCGTATTCAGTGCACCGTAGAGATGAGGATAGTGAATACCATCCTTGCGATGAATCTCATAGCGGAGTTGCGGCGCGAGCAGCGACGGATTGACTTCGACGACCAGCAGTTCGTCGGCATCGGAAAAAAACTCCTCCGTTATCTGCTGCAACCGGGGGTAGTCGCAAAAGTGGATGAATCCTTCGGTTCCGAGCGAGGGCGGTTCGTACGCGCTGTTGCGCCGTTGTCCCTGTGCCCAGGTCTGCACGTCGGTAACATGATAAATATGCATGCGCGGGTAAAAGTCACCGCTCTGCACTTCATGTTCCGAAGAAAAACGCGGAGAATGAGCGAGAAGAAGTTGCACCAGCCGGTTGGTCCGGTTGGCATAAGCGAATTCGGTGTCGGGTGGAATAATGAGAAAATCCTGTCTGGTCAAGACGAAATCTTCGGTACCGCAGTGAAAATGAAGCTGTCCCGAAAGCAGATAGTAATATTTCTCGCAAAGGCTGGACCGGGTCAACGGGTGTTTCGCCATAGGTGCAACATCGATAATGGCGAATGACGACTGCGAATTGAAGTGAGCCGTGAGGTCGCGTATATGAAGACCGTTCCATTCAAACGATCCGGTGGTCGATGCATTACACCGCATTATCGATGGTAACGCGTGACGTGGACCCTTTTTCATGATCAACTCCGTTCCCTGAGTGCCGATGCGGTTTGTCCGAGCAGCGAAAAAACCTTTTCGGCCGCTTCCACCGGAAGCGAACCGGTGCCGCACGAAGGGGTTATCAACGAAGAATCGTGGATGAGTGCCGTGTCGATACCCGCATCAGCCAGCCGCTGCACATTGCGATCGTAAATTGCAATCAGTGAGGACACGCTGTTCTCGAATATTTTTTCCGAGGTCGGCACGACTCCCCAGGCGAGTGAACCGCCCCGTTCCAGATGCTGTTTCACCTGGGCTGGATAGAGTGCGATCGTCTCACCGAATTCGTACGCGTCAAAATTGATGATGTCGACCCCCGCGTCGATCAAGAGCGGCCATTCGGTATTTCCGCAGCAGTGAACGCCGCAGAGCGCACCGGTTTCATGGATCGCTTCGACCATTTCGGAGAGAATGACGATCACATCGTCACGGGTCACCGAGACATAGGTCGACGATCCGAATGCCGAAAGTATCGGTTCATCCACGAAGCAGATCGTCGTACGCGCAAAGGAGGAAAATTTCTGCAGCTGCCAGCGGCACTTCGCGATCATCCCCTTGACGATAACGTCGCGAAACGCCTCGTTGTAGTAGATCGAACGTTTGTTTTCATCCACGATGCTCAGTCCGATCGACAATGGACCGGTGGTCTGCACCTTGAGCAGTTCGACCGGTTGTGTCGACAGTCGCCGTTTGAATGCGGGAATTCCGGCGGAGTAGGGTTCGCTGATCGCGAAGGCTGACCAATCGCCACTCTCCTCGGCAGCCATATACGCTTCGTAAAACGATCCCATTGCTATCGCGCATCCGTCTTCATCAGCAGTATCGAAATACATCCGTCCCTTTTCCTCATCGAGGACGACGCAGGGTAATCCTTCACTGTACTGGATCTCCATCTGCTCCCGTATGCCGCGTTTGGGAAGCTGCGGCCATATTGGACACCCGGGAATCGAGCTGAAAATGAGATCAAGCGCCTGATCGGGCGAGGAATACGGCAGGCTGCCGATGGCCGTTGCGGTGAATGCGGGAATAGCAGTTGGCATGAGAACTCCTTGTGGTGTATTACCGTTCGGGTACACCGGTGAAACCGGTTTCGATCAGTGAAAAGAGATTATTGCGTGCTTTTTCAAAACAGTCGATAAGCGACGCGCTATCGTCGCGATCCAACAGGGTGGAACCACTGGTATCACATTCAATGAGCCGTTCATCATACGGGATGCCGCCGATAACGGGAATATCCGGCAGCAATCGTGCTGTCGACTGCTGCCGTTCGGCAGCACTGCCGCGTACTTTATTCATGACGATCGCCAGTTTTTTTTCAAGTCCGATGTCGGCGGCCAGTGTGCGGATGCGCAAGGCGGTCTCCATGCTTCTCGATCCCTCTTCGGTAACGATGACCAGTGCATCGACGCCGCCGGCGGTCGCCCGTCCGATATGCTCGACGCCGGCCTCCATATCGAGAATGACATATTCATCTTCGCCGAGCACGAGATGCCGAACAAGACTTTTCAGCAGAGTGCTTTCCGGGCAGGCACAACCGCCGCCGCCCTTCCTGACCGCCCCGAGAACGATCGTATCGACGCCCCGGTGGCGGGAGCCGAATCGGGCGACAAGGTCATCCACGCGGGGATTCAATGAGAACAACTGCCCGGTTTTTCCTGCTTCCGCGCCGGTACGCTCACGGACGAGTGCATTGTTATCGGCCAGGGAAACGAGTGCGCAGCGCTGCTTAGACGGCATACCCAGCGCATGAGCCAGATTCGCATCCGGATCGGCGTCGATAGCCACAACGGTTGCGTTTTCACGGGCTAGCTGCAGAGCCCAGAGTGCGGCGACGGTCGATTTTCCCACGCCGCCTTTTCCGGAAACAGCGATTTTTTTTCCACGCATCAGAAACGATTATTCCTGGAGAAATAAGATGATTTTCAATGCAGGGGTGAAACGATCTCCGCTGCCAGGCAGCGACGACCGGCTGTGGTTCACAACATCCTGCTGAGGTTACACTGCTGTCGTTAAAAATACATCAGTAGGGGAGATTTCGAAAATTATTGTTCAAAGGGCGCGTCCGGAAGCACCAATTATGGAGAAAACAGGGGAGAAAACCGACGGTTGCTTTAACCACCGGGCAATCCCTACTTCCAGTGTGCCACGGTAACCCTGACCGTATATCAGTATTTCTGTTATTCTTCAAATCACACGGTCAGGGAACCTGCTCTTCGCTTTCCTCCTCAACGGTCGAATTGCAGGAGGGGGAATTATGGATAACGTCATCATCAGTAAATAAGGTGCCGTCTGCACCGGGATATCGTAATTCATAGGAATCATTTTCGGGAATTCTCTTGTAAAAAGCGTGGTTTCCTTTGAAATCAGTTGCTAACATGGAAAAACCACTTGCGGTATCGGTAACAAGCGTATCCGGATAGTTGCCGTATTTCGATTTATAGGCTTCCAGGGATCCCACGGTTTGTGTTACGAAAACACTATTCATTTCTTGCCTTATTTTAGCCATTTTCGGGTCATCCGAGTTCAGCATGGTATTCATCATTTTGAAACTGAATACCATTATGCCGACACTGAGAATCACGCCGCATACGCCCAAAACCAGGCCGGTAATCGCCAGAGGCTTGCCGCGACTGGTTTCCGGATTGAAGGTGGAAAGGGTAATGATTCCAAGAATGATGGCAAGCGCCCCGAAAAAGACTCCAATAACGGGAACCAGCGCAATCGGCCCGATGATGATTGTGGCAAGGGCCATGCCGGAAAGCGGTAATTGTTTTTTTGATTCAGTATTCATATTCTCTCCTATAAGGAACGGAAACTGCTCACAGTTCTGTTAAAAAGTATGCGGAGTTCATTTTCCGTGAGGAAAAGCAAGTTTACGGACGCATTACATGACCTCTGTCGCAAGTCTGTTTTCACATCTGAGTCAGGACTTGTCGGCAGGATACGGTCGGGGATACCGACTATCCAATCAACAGTATGACTATTTTAAAAAATAAAAGTAAGAGTACTGTTCTTCCAAATGACCCGGAGTGGGTTTGAAAAAAACAAAAAAAAAGTTCTCCGGTGAAACCGGAGAACCGAAATTTTTCCGAGAAAGCCGGCTGTTTTATTTCGCTACCGCTTTTGCCGCCGCTTTCGAAAGACTTGATTTGCGGTTTGCCGCTT
Organism: Chitinispirillaceae bacterium; assembly: GCA_016930275.1. Lineage (GTDB taxonomy): Bacteria > Fibrobacterota > Chitinivibrionia > Chitinivibrionales > Chitinispirillaceae > JAFGNB01. The sequence goes on along the minus strand of JAFGHA010000075.1, from coordinate 8,701 downwards.
TTTTCTTGTGGATAAGACCGCTTTTCACACTTTTATCGAGTACTGAATACGCTTCCTTGAGTGCTTCCTCAACTGCTGAAGCATCTTTTGCTGCAAGGACCTTTTTTGAAGCGGTGCTGATGCGTGATTTTCCCGCACGATTGACAATATTCGCTTTTTTGTTCTGTCGGTCGCGTTTTTCCACCGATTTATGGCGTTGCATGAAGAGTGTCTCCTTGATTGTTTCGTTGAGATGTCCGGCCGGAGCAGACACCACCGTTCATCTGGTACATTCAATAGCGAAGTAAAATATATCATTTCACCGGTGGAGTCAACAGCCGGATTGTCTCTATGGTATCGGAGAAAAAGCAGCCGGTCGTGCAACAATACGATCTGATAAATACCTTGTTACTATTCCTCTATAATCGTATTATTTTCAAAAAGATATGACGAGACGCCCGCTCCCCGCGGCTTTCGGAATCAACCACTACCGGTATGCCCTCCGGAAGGGCACAGGCACTTTACCCGATGAGAAAACCGCTGTTTGTCATTCTGGTCGTATTTCTGCAATCACTCAACGCCGCCCGTACCAGCATGGTGGTTTTCCCGTTAGTGAATCAGAACGACGATCCGCTTTTCTCGTGGGCTTCATATGTGGTGCCGGAGAACTTCACCCGGAAACTCGGTGAAATAGAGGGCATACGTGTCTGGGATCCGCAGTTCATGTTTCAGACGGATTCTTCGGGATGGCATATGCATTCCGACAGCGTACTCGATCTGCACTGCAGACGGTGGGAGTGGGATGCCGCCATCGGTGGGGCGTTCACCGTTGCCCGGGATACGATCACCATTCATCTCCGCATCATATGGGTGTCGGGAACCCGACAGCATGTGGGAATTGATTATTCGCAAAGCGCACCGCTCAAGGAGTGTCCGCGGCTCTGTAATGAACTTCTTTTGAAAACCTGCTCGTTGTTGCACTTTGAGCTCTCCCCCGACGACTCCCTCCGTCTGCAGCAGTCGTTTCCAGTGACACCGGCTGCATATCACACGTACTGCAGCGGTTACGGATTCGAAATGCGGCAACTCTACGCGGAGGCGCTTACCGCCTACAACAGGGCCGTCGCGATCGATCCGTCATTTGAGCTGGCGCGTTGCCGTCTGGGCCTGCTCTACAGCCGGACCGGAAAAACGAAGGCGGCATCTTCAGTACTGAAAAAAATGATGAAGAGCAGAAATCTCACCCCGCTTTCAACGGCGGTGGTCGCGGAATTCGAGATCGATGAACTGCCTGCCGGAGAGTCGTTTTCGTTTGTTGACCGGAACAGAAAACTTCTTGAACAAAGTGCGGCAGGGCTGACCGTTATCGGACGGCAGTACCTGGTCTCGGGGGAATATCAGCGGGCGATAGCTTCGTTGCGGCGAGCTATCGGATGGGGAGCGTCGAATCTGGATGCGGAGTTTCTGCTCGGTATGGCGTATCTGATGTCGGGGGAGTACAGCATCGCCATCGATCTGCTCAATCGCCTCATCAGTATGCGACCGGACTATGTACGGTATCACGTTTTGCTCGGTACGGTATACCGCAAATCCGACCGGTTGATGGAATCGCTCTCGGTGCTTGAGGTCGCACGGAAAAAGGAGCCGCTCAATACCATGGTTCTGGTGGAAACCGCACACACCTGTTTCGCGCTCGGCTGGTATCGGAAAGCAGGTCAGCTTCTTGAACAGGCTCTGCAGCTCAAGCCGGATCAGACCGGGCTGCTTGCCGAACTCGGTATCGTGTACTGGCATGAAAAGCGTTTCGACGACGCACGAAAGTATCTGAAAAAGGCGGGTAAACACCGTGACGGAGCGGTGGCATCACTTGTCAACAATGGCAATATCGCGCTGCATTCGGGAAACGTCAAAGCGGCGATTGCTGCCTACCGCAAGGCGGACCGGCTCGGCGGCAATCAACCGTCCGTTCAATACAATCTGGCGATGGCGTACCTTGCCGCCGGGAAAGTGAAGAAAGCGGCATACTATCTCGATGCGCTGCTGGCGCAGACACCCGGAAGAGTGAATCTGCTGGTCAGTCGTGCGGAAATCGCCAGGAAACTCGGCAACAGTGAAGATGCGGAGATCGCCTACCGGCGTATTCTGGAGAACGATCCGTACAATGATGTCGCCGTGGAGGGACTGGTACGGATGCTCCTCGCACAGAAACGGTATGAAGAGGCGATTTACCGGATCGAATCGTATCTGGAGACAAAACCGGCACGTGCGGATTTCATGCTGCTGCTGGCTGATATCTACCGGTTGCAGGGGTGGTATGAGGTAGCGATCAGTCGTTACCGGAAAGTCATTGAAATTTTTCCCGACTACGGTGCGGGATATCTCGGCGTCGGCCGAAGTATGGCCGATATGATTCGTGCCGGCAAGTCAACGAAGGTTGACGAGGCGATTTATGCGCTCAAACAGGCGGGTAGCAGGCTCCCGGAAGATCCCGACCCCTGGGTGCTCATGGGAGATCTTTACATGGAAAAGAAAGGGTATCGGGATCTCGCGATCGAACAGTGGCGCAAGGCATTTACGCTCGCGAAGGATGCCCGGGAGAAAAGAATGATCAGCGGTAAAATCGAACAGGCGGAGCGACGGTAATATGCTGCACCGGTCATTGCCGCAAAACCTTCTCTTTCTGCTGCTGGCGGCACTACTTCCCGCAAGCGCCAAACCCCCCGTTCCCGAGTGGCTCGATACCATCGCTCCGGTCGTTACCATAGCACCGAGGCAGAAATGGCACCGTTCTCTTTTCAAACTCACCCTTTCCGCAAGCGAACCGTCACAGCTCTGGATCGCGAAAGAAAAACCCAAAAAGATGAAACGGTACGATACGCCGATACCGGTGGAAAAGGACGGCATCTGGCGGTTTTATTTTTACGGCGAAGACGATTTCGGCAATCGTTCGCCGATCGATTCAATCGTTTACATTCTTGATACGAAGCCTCCTGCATTGACGGTCGATCCGTCGTCGGGAACCTACCGGAAAAACAGCACCGTTCATTTGCGCACCGGTGAACCCAGCCGGTTTTTCTTCACCGCGCACCGTGGTGATTCGCTCAGGGAGACGCCGGGAGATTCCCTACTTCTCAGAAAGGCGCTCAACGGTTTCGTCGTTGCGGTTGACAGCGCAGGAAACCGTACCTGGTCGGATTCACTTTCATACACGATCGATACATCGGAGGTGGCGATCTCCATAGCTCCCGAGGGCGGGATCTACCGTGCCTCGCCGATGGTCACCCTCACCGTACCGGAGGGAACGGAAGGGTGGTACAGCTTCGATCCTCTCGCACCGCCGGAGTGGTTCGTCAGATATACCGAACCGTTGTATCTGCCTCACGGGTTGACGATTGTCCGTTACTTCGCCCGTACTCCTTCGGGAACGGTATCGTCAATCTCGCGGGAATCGTATGTGGTGGACACCATTCCCCCGAAACTCGTGGTCAATGTGCGGAAAGGGAGTGTCGCCGATACCATCACTTTCGGATCGAAAGAGAAGGTGACCATACGTTTCACCTCCGACGGATCGATTCCCAACGAGGGGTCGCAACTGTTTTCAAAAGCGCTGGTGGTGGAACACCGCGGTATCAGTAGGCTTAAAGCGAAGGCATGGGATCAGGCGGGAAATATTTCACCAGTAGTGACATGGGAATACAAGTATGATCATCAGCCTCCCGAGGTGTCGGCACATCCCCGCGGGGGTACGTTCAACACACCCGTTACCGTGACGATCATGGCAAATGAACCTGCCAGAATACTTTATACAATTAACGGTAAACCTACTGAAAACAACGCACTCGTGTACTCCGAAGGCGGTATTCATCTTACCCGCGAAGGGGTGACGGAACTGCGGTACATGGGGGTCGACGAGGCGGAAAACAACTCGGAAGAAAAAATTGAACGGTATGTGATCGACGTGACGCCTCCGGAGGTACAGGCACGGATTCAGGGTGATATCGCGACCAACCAGTTTTTCGTGACACTGCAAACCGAGCAGGGAGCGAAAATTCACTTTACGGTCAACGGCGGCGATCCGAATCCCGTTTCACCGGTCTACAGTTCACCCGTGCAGATGAAAACCGGCGATGTCCTCCGGTATATCGCCAGAGATACCCTGGGCAACACGAGCCGGATCTACCTTATGGACGACCTTGAAAGGCCGATGGTCGAAGCGAAACCTCCCGCCGGCGTGTTCAACCGGCGTTTACGCATATCCTTCGACAAGACGTTCGCGGGAACGGTCTGGTGGCGACTTCTTCCCGATACGGTGTTCAGATCGGTACTCGATACCATCGTTATTGATAAAGAAGGTATGCATACGTTCGAGTACTTCATGGAAACCACCGACGGTATTCGCAGTGCAATCAGACGTAATGAGTACTTTCTCGACTGGACACCGCCCCGGGTGACGGTGCGTACACAAAAGGGAGTTGCTGATTCGGCGATCGTGTTTTTCGACGCGAACGAGAATTCCTCGATTTATTACACCTTCGACGGCACCAATCCGCTTTTCAGCACCACCACCAGGAGTGCGGGAAACAAATTCCAGCGTTCATCCGACCGGATCACCCTGCTGCGCCGCCCTGACACGCGGCTTGCCTGGTATGCGGAGGATGCCGCCGGCAATCAGTCCGCACTCTCGATTCTCGATGTATTCAGACCACGGGTAATCCCGAATATCCCCGCGGGTACCGGACGGGTTCATGACCGGATTCTCTCGTTGACGCTGCAGTCGCAGGAAGGAGCGGTAATCCATTATGAGCGTCACGGTAAGAAACCCGCCATGCAGTCTCCCATATTCACCGAACCGCTCACCCTGCTTGCTTCGGATACCATCGTGGCCTTCGTGGTCGATCCGTCGGGGTACCGCGGTGATCCGGATACGTTCGTCTATCTTATCGACCTTCCGCCGTCGCCGCAGTTCCTGGTTTCCCCCGATACCATTTGGGAGGGAGCGACTGTAACCTTCGATGCCTCGGGAACCATCGATCGCGAGAGTCCTCCCGGGAAGCTCCTTTACTCATGGGATTATGTCGGTGACGGGACCTTCGACACCAAAGCTGGTTATTTCCCGCGTGTTTCGCACACCTACGGAAAATCGGGTGCCGTTACCGTGACGGTCAAGGTAACCGACGAACGCAAGCGAGAAGCGACGTTTAAAAAGGACATTTTCATTCGCGAACGATGTCCGGAGGATATGGTCGCCACGTTCGACGAGGAGGGAAAGGCTCTCTGCATGGACCGTTACGAGTGGCCGAATCGTAAAGGAAAACAGCCGCTCACCTCCGTATCGTGGGTGGAGGCGAAAATGCTCTGTATCGATGCCGGGAAACGTCTCTGCAGTGCGAGTGAGTGGAGGGGGGCCTGCAGGAATAAAACGGTGAGCATGTACCCTTACGGCGACAATTACGATCCACGTCGGTGTGCGACCGAAGAGGCCGGCCCGCTCGCCTCGGGTTCAAAACCGGAGTGCTCCGCGGGGGGCACGGACGATATGGTCGGTAACGTCTGGGAATGGGTGGAGGATAAAAAAGACGATTTCGTGCAGGCGTACGGAGGATCGTTCCGGTACGGTAAGGACGGACATTGCACATTGACATTCGAGGGAACCGTCGCCACGCGTTCGAATGAAACCGGATTCAGGTGCTGCAAATGATCCGTTGCCAACGGCATAATCGGGACAACGGCAATCTCCCGGACAGGGGGGGAGGTGTTCGCCGCCGTTCTATCGGGCGGTGGCGGGGCAAGTCGATGTGGCGGTTCCTCCTGTTCTTCGTACTCGTTCCGGTCGTCCTTCTCGCCGGTGAAGCGAATGATTCGATTTCCGTCGAGTGGCTGTTTGAAAATACGTTCGAAAAGGAGTATCTCACCGTCGATGAGGCGATGACGGTGGTACCGCAGGAACTGAATGATGCGCTTAAGATGTATCACAAGGGGGCATTCCGGAGAGCAGCGGATATCCTCTATCAGATCCGCAGAATCAATCTTCCCGACGGAATGCTCGATTTCATAGCTTTCGCGCTTGCGGAATGTTATCGCCAGCTCGATCTGCAGTCAAAGGCTTTCGATGAGTACCGCTTCGTGTCGACCCGGTTCTCCGGAACCGACAAACGGGCGCCGTCACTCTTCAGAATGCTCGAATACGGCGTCCGCGACGGAAAGATCGATCTGGTCGACAGTATCCGTACGATCTTTTCGGAACAGTACCGAAATCATCCGCTCTACAGTTCGGTTTTGTACCGGAGCGCCATGCTCTATTTCCAGATTGAACGGTTCGGTGAGGCGATCGAGATGCTCGGCGGCATTCCGCCTTCGTCGGTACGTCATCTGCAGGCGTCTTTGCTGAGTGCGCTGTGTTACGTGCAGCTCAAGGAGTGGGATCAGGCGCTGCTGCTGCTGCAGTATGTGGAGGATCATGCGCGGGATCCGGATATGCACGCCGAAGCGGTGATTGTCTTGGGGGATATTCATTACCGGAATAACCGTAATGAAAGGGCGCTGGTATGTTACCGCAAAGTTCCGAAGAAATCGGTGCGGTATGAATACGCGCTGGTGAAAATAGCACGCTGTCTGTTTGACAGTGGAAAGTTCGAGAAAGCGGTGGCACTCGGAAGAAATTTTCTTAAAAAGCGGTCAGACAGTGATTACTTCTTCGAGATGGCCTCCATCCTCGAGCAGGCACTTTCGGGATCGGGACGGACGGATGAGGCCGGTGAGATCGGATCGCGCATACAGACCCAGATAACCGGGTCTCGGATAACGTTCGAAGTGTTCGATGAAATCGACCGGTTGACCGATATCACGAAACGATGGCAGGTTGCGGAATACCGGGCCATGGCACGGCAGGATACGGTACTGATGCGGAAGGCCACCGAAGGAAAAAAGAAAAGTGCGGAATTGCAGGGGCGATTGCGATCGTTTTTAAACGAGATCAATCGCGGACGGGCGGATAAAGCCAGAATCGCCGGTGCACCGCACCTCGCGGAACGGCGGTATCTAGGACTGTTGAAAAAATCGATGTCAAAAGTCGAAGACACCATGGAAACGGTGCGGAAAGAGCTTGACCGGTATGATACGCTTCCGGCGGAGATAATGGACGATTCGACGGTACAGGCGGAGAACGACAGCCTGCGCAACGAGTACAAGGAACTTAAAAAACGGTATTACGAAATAGAACATGAACATGCACTGGTTATCGATAAATGTCTTGGCGGCGAAGAAGAGGGCAAACGGGACAGCGAGGAAATACAGGCGAAGTTCATCGACTGGGAATTCATGAAGTACCTCGAAAAAAAGAGGCAGCTGGTGGATATCGCCTCTGAACTGGCCGAACGGAAGAAACAGGAAAAAACGTCGGATACGACTGCCGGTAAAGCTCCGCGAGACTCCACCGGAGCTGCTTCCACAGCAACTCCGGTGGAGAAGGAAAAACTCGAGCGGTTGATTGCAGATGAACGTTCCCGCCTGATCGAACATATGGAAACCATGGTGGATATCTATCCTAAAAGCAGATATACTCCCGGAACGCTTTTTCGTCTCGCTGAACTCTTTATGGATGATGCCGCCGGTGAATTTCAGAAAGAAATGGCGGAATACGAAAAACAGCTGGTCGATGGTACCGATTCCACAGCCATGGAGTTTCCCGAGTACGATCTGAGAAAGGCGATCCGAACCTACCGGAATATCCAGGCGAAGTTTCCGAATGACCGTTACGCCGATGACGCGCTTTTTTACGGTGCGCTCGCGTTGCGCAAGCAGGGGCTCGAAGACAGTGCCCATGCGGTTATGGTACGGTTGATCGACGAGTATCCCCAGAGTGAATATTATATCGAAGCGAACATGAACATCGGCAGATATCATTTCGAACATCCGAAAAAATTCGGGAAAGACGGCTACAAACTTGCCGAAGAGGCATTCAGAAACGTGCTGTTCTATCGAGATCATCCGCAGTTCGTGCAGGCGCTTTATCATCTCGGATGGTGTTACTACATGCAGGACCGCTACGATGAGGCGATCGCGGCTTTCAAATATCTGATCGAAGAAGTGGAACTCGATTTCGATCCGCTACGGAAAGACGAAAAAGAAGTGAAAAATCCGCTCCTGCGTTCGGAAGCGGTCGATTATCTCGCCATCAGCTTCGATCAGGAGGGTGATTCCGCACGTGCGACGGAGTTTCTCGATCTTATCGGCAATCAGGATTACGCGGCGATGATTTTCAACCGGATGGGTGAGTTGCGCGAGGAGGATCTCGATTTCAAAACGGCGATACTCCGGTACCGCAAACTTATCAACGATTATCCATTGAGTTATTCCGCTCCCGAGGCATCGGCCCGGCTGATTGCGCTGTACGATAACGCCGGATTTCAGGAAGCTGCCGCAGCCGAGCGGGAGAACTTTTTCACTTCGTATGCGGCGGGAACTCCGTGGCATGACCGAGTAGGGAAGAACGATTCGGTGATTCTGGAAAAAACCGATTCCATGGTCATCGCCATTGGTTTGTCGATTGCGGATAATTATTATCGCGCTGCCGAGGCGCAGGGAGAAGACCGCGCGCTGCTGCAGAGCGCGGCAAAGCAGTATCGAACGGTTGTGGACCGTTACCCGAAACAGGCACGTGCGGCTGATGCAGCCTGGAACCTTGCCGCCATTCTGGAGAAAATCGGTGACGGCCCCGGCGCCT
>JAFGHA010000074.1 GCA_016930275.1 Chitinispirillaceae bacterium | reverse complement strand
GAACCACGATATAACAGTTTCGCCAATCGGCCCCGCCGCCCCTCGGAGGAAAGCAAAAGACACCACCTTCTTTTCGCCGCCTCTTTCGGATGTACCGGCAACCCGCACCCCCGATCGATAAAGATATGCACACTTTCAGGTTTGTCAAGCCGCTCCGAAGACTCCGGGCTTGACAAACCCTCCAGCGTGCAAAAGTGCTCCGCTTATCGGGGTTGCGGGTTGGAGTGGGTTCCGGTTATTTCTTGTAAAAGATTACAACGTACGATACCGAATGCCTGACGCATCACTTTGCTTCCGCCCGGGGAACGACGATTTCGGCAATCTGCCTGACCTTATCTGTCCGTTCGACGACGATTCCGACGATTTTGACTTCGGATTTGGTGTCGACCGTGATTCGGGCGTTTTGGGGCAGTTGCTGCAGCAGAGCGATGATCTCTGGGATCGTAATATCCCGTTTCATCGGTTTCTCACTTTATGAAAGTTTAACGGTCAATCAGGCGACATGCTGTTTATTGAGAGATGCAGCTTTGCGACACTTGATGCCGAGACGTTTGCATGCATCCCGTGCGGTATCGTTGATAAATTTCACCTGCTGCTTTTTCGGTACCTTCCGCAGTTTCGCTTCAAAGGCTTCCCGCCACTGCCAGACTTCTTCCACTGCTTTACCGTAGTTCATATCTCATCCTCGTGATCATCGGTTATTACGAATTTATGCGGTGTACTGATATCGACCATAAGATCGTACCCGTTGCGGATGTTGATGGCATTAAACCCGTCGATACGCTGGTCGTTGACAAGGTGTCTGCAGTTAAAACTGACAATATGCTTGATTCCATTTACGGTGGTAACCGCGACATGGCGGCAGTCATTATACACTCTTTTCGACTTATTTCCCTGGAACTCTGATACAATGTGCGGCTGCCGGTTTAATACTGCTATAATTCTGCCGGTTTGAAATTGTTTTCCTGCAGTTGTATTTTCTTCCCCCATTTTATATAAAATCTTCTTTATTTTCTTCAACATGCTTCATTTTCTTTGGTACTTCTTATTTACAAGAGAACACATTGAAATCGGAGCGATCAGTGGCTTGTATTCTTCTTTCAAAGCTGGTTGAGGAACAGTGTATTTGCTGCAACTGCAACGAGTTATTTCTTCCCGATGCCCGGAATCGACACCATCAGAAATACTGCACCAAACCGCAATGTCGCAAAGCGAGCAAGCACTCTGCCCAGCAACGCTGGTTGAACTCGGAGAAGGGTACAGGATACTTCAGCGGTGGAGACAATAAGCGCCGGGTAAGGGAGTGGCGTAAGGCACATCCGGGGTACTGGAAACGTAAAAAGGCCCGATCAGTTGCACCCCCCGTTGCGTTACAAGATTTCTTGAATTCGCAAGTTGTTGAAAATAAAGGAGATTCAGAAATCTTTCGGGTCGATGCGTTACAAGATCTCTGTTTTCTACAACCTGCTCTTATTGTTGGACTTATCTCTACCCTTACGGGCAGTACGTTACAAGATGACATCGCGAGTACCAGTCGCCGCTTGATAGATTCAGGACGAGACATTCTTGGTAAAACTACACCAACAACAACGTCCTGAAAGGAGCGGTGACTATGGTAAAACGGATTCTTTGTTCAGAGCGATTGCGGCGCGTTCCGCAACGATTCAGCTGGCTTGATCAACGGCTGGTTCGCGACAGGCATTTATGCGGTATCAGCCATTCTTCGCTTGCGCTCTACCTGTTTCCGGTTATCGTAAGCGATGCGGATGGGTTGAGCTATTATCTGGATGAATCGATAGGGCAACATTTGAATATGACTGTGCTTCAGGTCAGACATGCGAGGGAGGAACTCTGCGGGGCTGGACTCATCGCCTACAGCAAGCCATTCTATCAGGTATTATCCCTTGAGAAACCGGCGGCACGAAAGGATGCCGTCGCAACCTGCGACAGTGCACCGCGACAACGGGGAGTCGGCAGCGATCCTGTCGCGCTGGGCGAGCTACTGCGGCAAGCGATCGGGGGTGTGCGATGATCACCTACGAAACGTATTGCAGCATCAAACGTATGCACCAGGAAAATTTTCGTGTCGCACAGATAGCGGCCCACTGTATGCTTGACGAGCGAACCGTTGCCTACTGGATCGGAGAGAAAAATTACCGGCAGCGAAAACAGTGCCGCACATCAAGTAAACTCGATCCCTACAAGCCGCAGATCATCGGGTGGCTGGAGACGTATCCCTACAGCAGCGTACAGATTTTTCAGCGTCTTCGTGCCGAAGGGTACCAGGGCGGTGCGACGATTGTACGGGAGTTCGTTGCACGGATACGCCCGCGTAAAACGAAAGCGTTTCTGACGCTCTCTTTTGACCCGGGCGAGTGCGCACAGGTCGACTGGGGGCAATACGGCAAGGTGAAGGTAGGCTCGACAGAGCGACGGTTGAGCTTTTTTGTCATGGTACTGTGCTACAGCCGCATGATGTATCTGGAATTTACCGTTGCGGAAACCATGGAGCATTTTCTGCAGTGCCACCGCAATGCCCTGGAATTCTTCGGGGCGGTTCCAAAGGCAATCATGGTTGACAATCTTAAGTGCGCAGTCTTGAAACGCCTGACCGGACAGACGCCGGTGTTCAATCCCCGTTATCTGGAACTTGCCAACCATTACGGTTTCGAGATACGTGCCTGCGGTGTGGGTAAAGGCAATGAGAAAGGACGCGTGGAAAACGGCGTCGGGTATGTGAAAAAAAACTTTCTTGCCGGCCTTGCCATTCCCGATTTCAGGGCAATAAATCCGGCGGCCTGCTCCTGGCGGGATGAAATCGCCAACGTGCGTCCGCATGGAACGACTCGAAAACCTCCGCGTGAATTATTCAACGTGGAAAAGCCTGCAATGAACCCATTACCGCCTATCCCCTATGATACATCCGTCACTCGAACCGCCCGTGCGAATAACCGCTTCCGCGTTGCACTGGACGGTAACCGCTACTCCGTACCGTCAAAGCATGCCGGTGCACCGGTGACTATGAAGATCTATGCCGACCGGCTTTGCATCTATCATGAAAACTCCCTGATCGCACAGCACTGCCGCAGCTATGATCGTAACAAGAATTTCGAACATCCGGATCATCCCGGTGAACTTGTCGTGCAACGTAGAAAAGCTACCGAGCAGCGTCTTCATCAGCGGTTTGTCGCCCTTTGTCCCAAAGCGGAAAGCTACTACCAGGAGCTTATGAGGCGTCGAATGAATTATCGACACCATATACGGCACATTGTCGCTTTGAGCGAAATATACGGTCCGCAGAAAGTGGCCGATGCCATCGATGATGCTTTCACGTATCAAGCCTTCAGTTGTGAATACATCGCCAATATCCTTGAACAGCGCAGCCGCATTCTCCCTGAACCGGGGGCACTGCATGTAACGCACCGTCAGGACCTGCTGGAACTCGAACTCCCCGAACCGAACCTGTCGATCTACGATTCCGAGGACAATCTCAATAAAGGAGCGACCGATAATGAATGCTCATGAAATAAAACATACTCCCGATGACGAACGCCGTTTACGCGAGCACCTGCAATCCCTCAAACTGACGGCATTTCTTGATAACTACAGCACTGCGGCACAACAGGCAGGCGAGAAACAGTGGGGATATACTCATTTCCTCGGACAGCTTGCCGAAGCCGAAGTGAACGCCCGTAACGATCGCTGTGTTCAGCGTCGCATTAAACTGGCCCGTTTCCCCGTCGTTAAAACACTCGACAATTTCGACTGGGACTGGCCGAAAAAAATCAACCGCCTTCAGGTCCAGCAGCTCTTCGCCCTCTCATTCATCAAAGACTGCGCCAATGTCATTTTCCTCGCCGGAGTCGGTCTTGGAAAAACCCATCTGAGTACCGCCCTGGCGTATCAGGCATGCCTTAAGGGATACACCGTATTGTTCGCTTCGGCGATCGACATCGTCAATACTCTCAGTGCCGCATGCACTACCGGCAGACTGAAAACCGAACTGAAAAAATATCTTAAACCCGATATTCTCGTCATGGATGAGCTAGGGTATTTGCCGGTTGATAAGAAAGGTGCCGATCTGCTTTTCCAGGTGATCAGTCAGCGGTATGAACACGGTCCGATTATTTTGACGACAAACAAACAGTTTAAAAAATGGCCCGAAATCTTCAGCAATGACAGTACCCTTACCTCTGCAGTCCTCGACAGGCTTCTGCACCATGCGGAAACGATTGTCATTGAAGGGAAAAGTTATCGAATGAAGGATACGATCGAGGAGTGAACCCGCAATACTACCGCTAACGGTGAAAAACCTGTATCCCCACCTGACCGGTGGGGATGCCTCCCATAACAGCCTTTTGTCAATACAGTTTCAAACCGACAGTTTTACTACATTTTCAGGCCGACAGCCGCACATCAACCATCATCACCAAACTCATTGCCGATGAATTTTCAGTTGTATATCATCCCGGTCATGTGCGGAAATTGCTTCACCGTCTT
>JAFGHA010000073.1 GCA_016930275.1 Chitinispirillaceae bacterium | reverse complement strand
TTTTTTTGTTTCAACACCTTAAATTTACTGCATGAAACGCCTCAAAGGGTGTATTTTTTATGTCAAGGTATCGTCCGAGTTAGGTAACATTAAATTTAACAACAAAAGCTATTCCGGGAAATTTAGCAAACTAAAAGACAATTAATCTTAAGGAATATGTGGTTGTCAGCTTAAAACGATGCACAACAAAGGCTATAAGCTATTTCGCGATGCTCCTCCGGGCTTCGCCACATTTTGCCTTCGTAAAACCTTCGGCAAAACGTCTTATAGCCTCAGCCGTTAGGCAATAAACCTGGCCAATGCAAAAACATTGAACTCGCCGCAAATCAGATAATAAATGCATATAACATGCATAATGATTTCTACTTTAACATCAACTGTCTTGTTTTATTATAGAAGGGATCTGGAATGGAACGGTTAAAAAAAGATTTATTATTTGCAAAATTCTTAATCATTTTATTTACTGCAGGATGTGGCATTAATGATAAAGTTAACGAGGATGATACATTACAATTTGATTCCAATTGCATTTCTGAAAGGGCCATTGAACTTATCTCACCAATTGGCGGAGAAACATGTTCTCTTGGTCAGGATGTCCACATTAAATGGAGAGTGAATGCTGACAGCCTTAAGCCGGGATTAATCTTATTACAGATTACTCATGATAGTTTGAGTGGACCATGGAAGGAAGTATTCAACAGAGGTATTTGGATTCCCGATACTACAGGTTTTTTTTGTATGGATACGATATGGAATGTCGGAAATGAGTGGGATTTAATGAACTATAATACACCGGATTATGTGTTTTTAAGAATAGTTGAATACAACAATCCAAGAGAAGTAGAAACTATGTCGGGTGCTCTTCGGATTGATTAAAATTAATGAATATATTATCTGTGGATAAATAATACTAATTGTGATACTGCAACTACCTCAAATAATATTTGGCGGCGAGGAGAAATGATGAATGGTCAGGGGGCGGCCAGGTTTACAGACCTACACACAATAAAACTTCGCTTCCGTTGGTCGCTACGCCCTTCGGGTAAATTGCTTTCAGCAACTTATTTTATTGTGAGCACGATGGATCGTCTCGATTAGCTTGACGGTTACTTATAGAGTGACCTGCAACAAGGAGGTTACAGGAAGTCTTTATCTGGAAGGATCAGCCTGGAAACAGTAAATTTCGTGCGGAAAGAACAGGACATTACTTGTCTTTCTGCCCGCAACTCAGAGTTTCCACCAAAACGTCAGGTGGACGCTGCTATGGTACGTTAGGTCCTCAGTTCAGTTATCTTTTCGCCGTAAAATACACTGCTGATAATTACTATGAACTCAGCTCAAGGACGGATGCTTCCGGGAGATATAAGGTTCATTCTCGACGCACGTGCGGGTTTCGGATTCGATTTCCTTTTTACTCACCTGAGAATCGGTACTGTTTTTGATTTCACAACCAATCTGACCCCAACCGGAGATCGCTCAAGAACGTTTCATACCTTTTCAACGCGACTGCGTATCGCAAGGGTTGTTACCAGTAAATAAAGGGAACAGATCAGGTACTATGCCGGTAAAACTTAATGAAATGCGAGCATTCAAACAGGCAAGCTTTGACGCGGCTCGGTTGTACACAACTGATCAGTAATCAACGTCATGTGTCCACGGCCCGTTGCTTTCGTGCAGGGATCTCGAATTCAGCACCGTTTCATAGTACCACGCCGAAGCGAATCGTACACGATCACGAAGCAATAGAGACCCGAAGGGTGCAAAGCAGGGAACACACCAGGATACTTCAAATAAGGAGAAGAGCATGAATATTCGTTTAGAAACGAAAGATGATTATAGACAAGTCGAAGAACTGACACGGGAAGCTTTCTGGAATTTGTATACTCCCGGATGTGATGAGCATTATTTATGCCACATTCTACGCGGGCATAAGGATTTTATCAGTGAACTGGATTATGTGGTAGAACTTGATGGCGTTCTTATTGCGTCGATTATGTATACGGAATCGTTTTTGTTAAGTGATGATCGGGAAAAAGTGCGTACGGTATCTTTCGGACCTTTATGCGTTCATCCGGATTACCAAAGAAAAGGAATCGGTACGGCGTTGATCGAAAAAACAACGTCTCTGGTAAAAAGTATGAATATTCCCGCGATAATCATTTTCGGAGATCCGCATAATTATTGTAAACATGGGTTCAGGAACGGGATGGACTATCAGGTGAGTACCATGGAGGGTGAATACCCACTTGGATTGCTGGTTCTCGAACTTCAGAACGGATTTTTTGGAAAAAAGAAATGGATGATACAGCTAACCGATGCGTTCTGCCTTGACCATGAGAAGGCAGTAGAATTCGATAAGCGATTTGTGGAAAAGGAAAAAATGTACAAATACAGTCAGGAACTATTTAAAATGAACATCAGGGCTTTCTTGCGATAGCTTCTGCCGACGACTGCGTAGTAACGGTCTCGAAATAGTCGGTGCTGCAGGTAGTAGTTTCAACTTCCATTGAGACATACTCTGTCATCCACACTCCCGCTCCGCCAGGCGGGAGTGACCGTATTTGTATTCTATTTTGAGCCGGTTAATAAACCTGCTGTTTTTTAATACTGTCGCTACGCTCCCGCGAAAAAAATACCCCAAGCCCTTCGGGTACGAACATCGTTTGAGTGATGTCTAAGGACAACAGGGGTTTCCGACAATGCCGCCATTATCCTGCAATTGAAGGTATATTGAAAGTAGTATTTTGCTGAGCCTGATTATCGTAGAATGTATTTCGAAACGGAGGATAGAAATGATACACTTTTTGCATTTATTTCCGTTACCCTATCGAAAAATCCCGGTATGGCTTCCGGTTGCTATCGTGGCCGTTTATGGGACTGCCGTTTCCGGCGGCTGGGAAAGGGTAGGTTTTGCCGGAAAGGAGATACGGGCACTTGCCGTCGGCCGTGATATCTTGCGCGACCGTCAGGTTGTATATGTCCCGGTGGATGACAGCGGCGTATTCATGATTTCCGGACCGGATGATTCGATGTATCAGTTTTCGTTTCAAGATTCACCGGAGGACCGGCCTGCCGGGAACATTCATTCATTGCTTGTCGTGGAAGACGGCGCGACAGTACTGGCCGGGTCGGACAGCGGTCTTTACGGCGCCTCGATATACTTTTCGTCAATACCGCTCTGGAAAAAAACACCGCTGAATTGCACGGAAACGGTGATCGGTATCGCCGAAAACGACAGTGCAGTTTGTGCGGTGACGGGCTCAGGGGTGTACCGGTCAAAATCCGCCTTCGGGACATGGTGGCCATGCTCAACCGGTTCGGGGCCGGTGCGGCCGGCTTTTGGTTCGGTTTTTACTTCGATTACCTCATGGCCTGCAGGGGTTGGTTTCGCTGCAGGGGCTGCCGCTACGGTCGGGGACGGTTCCGGAGGAAATGTTATTTTCGGATCTAAAAACGGTCGGGAATGGAAGGGCAACAATTGTATTCCGGGGTGCACCTGTAGTGAGGGGGATGTATACTCACTTGCAGCCGACACCTTCATAACAATTTATGCGGGAACATCGAAAGGCGTTTTCCATGGAGTCGATTTTGATACCGGCTGCTGGCATGAACGTACTCCGCAGCTGGAGATGCCGATACGGGATATGTGTCTCGCAAGAATGAATACCTCGGGAATGCCGCCGGATATTTATGCGGCGACCGACAGCGGTGTATATCTGAAGTCAGTACAGACGACGGCCTCGGGAGCATGGAACCGGCTGTTCACTATGAAAACGTTTGCGGTTGAAATAATGAACGTTTCAGATGAATATATCATCTATGCGGCAACAGCTGACGGCGTATGGAAGTACGACAAGTCAACACCTGTCGTCAGGATGAAAAACATGGGTATACCGCAGCCTGCCGCGGAGCGCATTGTCATGTACTCCCTTGACGGGAGGGTTCTGCAGCAGAACGTCAGGAGGAGGTACCGGGGAGTGTATTTCACACAATCCGGAAAACGCATCCGCAGCAATGTGGCAGGTTTGTACAACGGAAAAAAGTACAAATGAAAAGACGCTTTCGGTATGTAATAACCGGTGCCGTTCTGCTGATTGCGGCAGCCGCCGTATTTCACTGCGGATCTCCCGGCTTGTTTATCGATCTTCGTGGTGATAATGTAAAATATTCTCAAAATAAAGAATCGGTAAAATTGCTTTTAGTACGGGCATATGATGACAGGCAGGAAGCATCGGAGAAGTCACTTTCGTATCTGGGAAATTTGATCGTGGGCAATTTCAATAAACATGATGTGCATGTCAAAGACAACGTATCTCTTTCAGAGGTGCTTACAGAAGCAGTTGGAAGAAGAATGGTGCAAAATGGAATAAGCTTTTCAAATTACAATCGGAATCGCCCCGTCAAAGCTGAAATCGATTATGCACTGAAGAATTCTGATATAAATCGAATACTATTCATTCATATAAACAAGTTCATATGCGAAACGATGGTTCAGGTTGATATCGAATGGGACATCAGTATCCGGATTGAAGACAGGGACGGTACTGTTCTGGCGGAAAATGAAAGTAAGGGAGAAAAGGAAATCAATGCGAATGTAATGAAGCCCGGAAAGACTTCCGAGGAAGTAATCCCTGTCGTATTCGAGGAATGTATTGACTCACTTGTTAATGCTACATTCATAAATATTGTTAAAGAACATCTCTGATCTCGGGTGTTGTATAACTCAAAAAATGAAAATCAACAATGAAATTCGACGATTATGGAATGGTGATGTCCCACTGGTTTTATCGTACTGGGGCTTTGGAGTAGGAATAAAATTAATTTTTCTGATTCTACTGCGGTTTTTATGGGCTTTCCCTGTAAAAACGTTAACATTTATTTCGCAGGTGATTCTATCTCTTTCTTACATCTATTATTTCTTCATTTCCGTTTCAATCTGGCGAAGTGCGAATAAGTATAAAGGCTCACGATTATGGTCAACTTCAGCTAAAATCGCACTCATTATCGGTTTTCTTGAAATCTTTTTTCGATTGAAAAATATTCTATCTACTTAAATGGAATGTAGAACTAAATTGAGTACAGATAATAAATGCAACACCGGATACCAGACGCTTATTGAATGACAAAGGACGGGGTTTTCTTGTTTTGAATAAATAAAAAGATTGAGCGTAAAACTTCCGGATAGTTACTATTATAACAAATCGTTCACTGGATCATCCGGTGTGAAGTTGTCGTCTGAAAGGAGTCTGTGTGGTGAAATCCAGAACAATCGGCTGTTTCTTATCGCTCATCGTAATTATCGCCACCGGCACCCTCCTCGCCGAAGCCCCACCCAACACCATTACTTACAACGGCAGGCAGTACTACATCAACGGTATCAATGTCCCATGGAACCAGTTCGGCACCGATGCCGGTTCACATTACGAATGGGGAGCACTCTACGATGAAGACTTTTTTACCACATTTTTCGGCGAGTGCCTGCAGTACGGCGTCAACTGCGTCCGGCTCTGGATACACTGTGACGGCCGCTCGACACCGGAATTCGATGACGACGGGGCGGTGACCGGTCTGGATGAGAATTTTCTGACCGATTTCGACAATATCCTGAGGATCGCCCGCGAGAACAATGTGCTGGTGATGCCGTGTCTCTGGTCATTCGATATGACGAAAGATTTCACCTCGACTGCAGGAAAATACGCCGGACTGCATGCCGACCTTATTCAGGACATTGATAAAACCCGTTCGTACATCGACAATGCACTCATTCCTATGGTGGAACATACGAAAGATGCTGATAACCTCTTCGCGTGGGAGGTGATCAACGAACCGGAGTGGAGTATCGACGGACCGGGGAATACGACGCAGCTGGTCAGTGCCACCGAAATGGTCCGTTTCTGCGGGATGATCGCCGAGGCGATTCATGAACACTCCAATAAAATGGTCACCGTCGGGAGCGCATGCCTCAAATGGCATTCCACGAAGCAACCGCCTGCCGAATCGCATTACTGGAACGACGCATTTTTCAAACAGGCGTACGACAAACCCGGTTCATACCTTGATTTTTACCAGGTGCATTACTACGACTGGATGTTCAATGAGGATTGGGGATACGATCCGTTCCAGTCGGGAAAAACGCCGGAGTTCTGGGAACTTGATAAACCGACGATTATCGGCGAGTCGCCGGGAGAAACGGGGCAGTATACCGTAGACCGGATGGTTGACAATGCCTTTTCAAACGGCTATGCGGGAATCCTGCCGTGGTCGTACAATGCACTCGACGGGCATGGTACATGGGATGAGGTAAAGACGCAGCTTAAAGCATTTCGTGACGCGCATGCGGAGATGGTTGACTACACACCGGCTATTGTCAGGAAACGGTTTGACCGTTCGCCCGGAGTGCTCCCGGCAACCGATGCAACGATCACCGTCTATGATTTACGTGGAAGATTGATCGGGAAGACCATTGCCGGTTCAACGATACCGAACAGTATCGGCGTTCTGTTATACCAGGTACGTGACCGACACGGAAACTCAATCGGAGTGAAACAACAACTGGCCCGATAGCGTTACATATAGCGTATATATTACCTGTCTTGGAATTGAATGCACAACGTCACTCCGGTGAAAACCGGAGGCCAGAAGAGAAACGCGTGTTTCGCCCTAACCCCACTGGATCCCGGCGTTCGCCGGGATGACGGTAAAATTTTTCTGTACTACATCATTCGTGCAGATTAATATAAGACAGATAATAAGTATTTTGAACACGTATCGCGACGCGATTCACAGATACTCGAAACAGCTGCCACGTCCGGGACAATCGATGAAACGCAAGTGTACTATCACCGCGATGCTTTTTTATCTACAAACTGTTTTTTTTCTTTTATTTCCGCCACTATCAGCCACTCCGATCGCCGAAGAAGCCGATAGATTTTTAGGCAACATCATTTCCGGTGCGATTCCTTCAAATTATAACGAGTACTGGAATCAGGTAACTCCCGAAAACGCCGGGAAATGGGGTATGGTGGAGCGACGCAGAGACCAGATGAGCTGGAGCGGACTCGATGATGCCTACAGGTATGCCAAAGAGCATGGCTGTCTTTTCAAGCAGCACGCATTCGTATGGGGGAATCAGGTCCCGAGCTGGGTAGCGAATTTATCTGAGGAAGAGCAGCGTGCGGAGGTGGAGGAGTGGATCCGTTTATTCGGCGAACGGTATCCTGAAACCGACTATATCGATGTCGTCAACGAACCGGTCAACGCTCCTGCAGGATACCGTGAAGCCCTCGGCGGCAGCGGTGAAACGGGTTACGACTGGGTGGTGACTTCCTATGAACTGGCGCGCACGTATTGCCCGAATGCAAAGTTGCTCATCAACGATTTTTACATGGTAAGCAACGAAGCGCTCGCTACCATATATCTTGAAATAATCAACATTCTCAAGGAACGGGGACTCCTTGACGGTGTCGGTGTACAGGCGCACTCTTTCAGTATCCAATGGGTGGATACCATTCCTCCACCGCCACCCGAAGTGATTAAAAGCAATCTCGACCTGCTTGCTACCGCCGGACTGCCGATATACGTTTCGGAACTTGACATCTACGGGAATGACACCACCCAGCTCATGCAGTACCAGGACCTTTTCCCGCTGTTCTGGGAACATCCCGCAGTGGCAGGTGTCACCCTGTGGGGATGGGTTGAAGGACACACCTGGGCACCGAATACCTATCTCTACGATGACGACGGCGAACGATCGGCGCTGAAATGGTTGAGAGAGTATGTTGCGAGTCATCCGATGGGGATAACTGAGCCGCTCACGATTTCCGGGCAGGGAGCCCGGCACTTGTCCGTCAGGCAGACCCGTAACGGGGTCGTGAGTTTACAGGTTCATCAGGAACAGAGATTGACCGTACGGATTACGGATCTTTTCGGTAGAACCGTGGCAGGAATACAACCGGCCTTTTACCCTGCCGGTATACATCGCATTCCGCTTGCCGACGAACCGCTTTCTCCCGGCAGGTATCCGGGATCGGTGATGGGACCGGACGGACAGGTCAATTTCCTGCTCACTGTCGTGAAATGATTGTGTGGCACGGTTCTCAGCATGTGGCACCACTAATATTCCGGGATTGAAAAGACTCTCAGGACGCCCCGTTGCAGCCTACTTTACCGCATCCCCCGAAAGAAGGAGTATTCCGGGTATGTTGCAGTATTCCCCGACTCTATCTTCTGTTAACCAGACTCCTGCAGGAGTTGTTCCGTTGCAGGATGTAGGTCCCCGGTGCCCTCATCGAGGCGGCTCCGGAATGTGCATCAACGGAAAAACGGTGCGATCCCATTACTCTGCCGCACAGATCAAACAGTCGCGGTACTGTTCGGTCGCTGCTCAATTCCGGATTCATGAAGATTGACCGGGGCGTAGCGTCCCGGTCAATGACCACTCCGGTTCCAATGTTGAGCAGGTCCGGAAAGTCATTCGGTGGATCGGGATTGTTTTTCACGTATTCGGCAAGCCAGGTGAGCGCGGGACGTTCCGCACCGTTGTCGGAAACCAGTTCCATATTGCTGCGCCAGGTCTGGTCCGCCACATAACCCCAGTAGGTGATGCCGATGATTTTCGGGTGGTTCCAGAACATGGTGAACTGTTCACGCATGATGCTGTCCTGTCTCGCGTCGTCGGGTTCCTCGATTTCATAGTTGCTTATGTAAACAGGAAGTCCCGCCGCGGCAATCCGGTCGATATTCTTTTTTATGGTGTCGGTCGGCATCTTCCAGGCATAGGTCGCTTCACATCCGATGGCATCGATCGGCGCGCCGGCATTTTTACATGCGGTGATCATGTCGAGCGTCCAGGTGATTTCGCTTTCAAATTCCAGATTGTTGTAGTCGTTGAAAAACAGGATGGCGTTCGGCCAGCGCTCCCGTGCCATCCTGAAGGCATTGATGACCCAGTCGAACCCGGTGGCGCCGTTGCCGCCGAGTGCGCTCCTGAATTTGGCCGGGAACGTATGGTTGGGGTGTCCTTCGTTAATGACATCGATCATCGTTGCGTCCGGGTACCGTGCCGCCGCGCTGTCCATCCATTCACCGATCTCCTCCAGGCGGGCGGAATCCGATATATTGCCCACCCAGGAGGGGTAGGAACCACTGGTAAGCAGGGAATAGAACATCCAGGGAATGTCGTGTTCGCGTGCAAATGCGGCAATTTTATCGGCACCGGCCCAGTTCATTTTGTCGCGGGATCCCTCAACAGACATCCATTTACACTCGTTTTCACCGGCGATATGGTTCCAGTAGGTTAAAAAATTCGATGGGATCAGCCCTCGCTGGGTGATGTTTCCCAGAAACTTGTTGGCACCTTTTGCCGGCTGTGCGGAGACGGGCGAGGAGAGAAGGAACAGTGTGAACATCAGTGAAAAAGAAAGGGACAGGGCGGGAACTGTCCGGCGGAAAAAAAACGGTAACGGCAAGGTGATGATCCGACAACGCATGCGGAAGGTCCTCTTTTTTAAATTTATGCCTGTAATTAATATACTAGTTTCTGTGCAGCAATGCACATCTTCGGAAAGCAGGTTTAAATCGGAACGAGGATCAGTTATTGTTGTTCCGTACCGCTCTCCTTCCGACCGGATCGTATGCAGGCGATCGTGTTTTCTGCCGAAGGGCGATGTTTTGGCTTGACGGTTTATCGGATCACATTTATATTCTTTCTACCTACACAGATGAACTCATTGGGTTATGACGCCCGAGCGGTCCTCCTGCCAAACGTATTCTCTTAGCTTTCCGTCCGGCTGAAAATTTTAGGCTGTGTATCCGATGTTTTATCGTCAGTCAAAAGCGGGTTGCAACAATCTGCTTTTCTGATCTTATCCATTTTTTTGCGACGAACTCATCACATCATTCACCTGTTGTAAGGGAGGTCCCGATGTTGTATCGACTGCTGTCGTGTATGCTGGTTTCCATTGTCGTGACATCTTCAGGCGCCGCGGTGAAGAAGGGGCCGTATCTTGTCTGGAACGGTGATAACACGCAGATGTCGGTCCTCTGGCAGCTTGACGGTACTGAAACCGGTTCGATCATGTGGGGAACAACACAGGAATATGAAATGGATACCGTACCGACAAATGAATACGGAGATCATCAGCATCTCCATACAATTGAAAACCTTGACCCCGGTACACGATACTACTACAATGTTCCGGGAGTCGGTAGTGGTTCGTTTACCGCTGCTCCTCCTTCGGACGCCCGGAACGTTACGCTGTACGATTATGGCGACTGTCAGGATACCGTTGCCGTTCAGGCCAGGCTGCAGAGTCTGATTATGCAGGAGTATCTGGCGAATCCGGACCTCCAGACATTGTGCCTGCGCAACGGTGACTGGGTGAACAGCAACGACGAGACCAACTGGACGAATCTTCATTTCAACATGAATTACGATACGCTTGTCCGTTTTCTTTCCGAAGTCCCGATGTGCGGCCCCAGGGGTAACCATGAAGCGACCGGAACCGTTTTCCGAAAATATTACCCCTTCCCGTATGTGAACGGTTTCTACTGGAGCTTCGATTACGGCCCCGTTCATGTCACGGTTATCGACGAGTACACCAGTTTTTCAACGGGTTCGGACCAGTTGAACTGGCTCGAAAACGACCTTGCCTCGTCTCCGAAACAGTGGAAGATGATCATCCTGCACGAACCGGGCTGGTCGGCCTACGGACGACACGCGAACAATGCCGATGTGCAGAACTATCTTCAGCCGCTCTGCACCGCGTACGGCGTCGATCTTGTGATGGCCGGACATAACCATTACTATGCCCGTGCGGAGGTTGACGGAGTAATGCATGTCACCAGCGGCGGCGGAGGTGCGATACTGGTCACCCCCGATCCGACACAACCCAATATTGTTGCCGCCGAGAAAGTCTTTCATTACTGTAAAATCGATATCCGTGGCAGCATCCTGACATTCTCCGCCATCCGCCGGAACGGCAGCGAGATTGAGACATTTCAGATTATTCATTCACCGTTTGTTGAACTGACCGCTCCCGCACCGGATGCGGAACTGGAGATCGGTATCGAAACGATGCTCAGTGCTTCAGTCATCGAGGCGGGGAGTACCTGCACCGGTGTGGCATTCTATGCGGATTACGGCAGCGGTGATGAACCGGTAGGTCAGGCAGCCGCCGAACCATGGACGGTTTCATGGACTCCTTCACGTGCAGGGCTCAATGTCATGCTTACGGCCCATGTGGAAGTGGATTCGGAAGGAACAATACTCCATGTGGTTTCAGAACCGGTGCGAGTTATCATCAGCGATCCCGACAACGTATCGCCGGTCGCAAGGGTCGGTGCCGATATTACCGTCACCGATCTGCTCGGTGACGGTAGTGAAACCGTCACGCTCTACGATGAGGGCTCATTCGATCCCGACGGCACCATCATGTCCCGGACCTGGAAGGAAGGAGAAACAATTCTGGGCAGTGGCATGGAGGTTTCGGCTTCTTTTACCCCCGGCATGCACCTTGTCGTCCTCGAGGTCCAGGATAACGGCGGGAAAACGTCCGCAGATACCGTGCGGGTCAATGTTCAGACTCTTGTCAATGAGTTACCCGTTGCCGACGCCGGGGAAAATCAGTTTCTCACCGACGATGACGGCAACGGCAGCGAACCGGTAACGCTCGATGCCGGAAACAGCTTCGATACTGACGGGTCGATCGTGCTTTATGAATGGGATATCGATAATAACGGCACGTTTGATTCCATCAGGGATTTCGGTCAACCGACCCTTTCGTATAACGCTGCGCGCGGCGCTGCAAGGTTCATTCTGCGAATCACCGACAACAACGGGGTGACCGCTCTCGATTCCGTGTCGGTGGAGGTATTCGCACCGGGAGAGCTGGAGACAGTATCGGTGCGTGTCAGCCAGGGGTCGGACGACGCCGAAGAGGATTTGAGCGGCGAGGGCAGGTTTTCCGATATCGGCGATATCGATCTGACAAGTACAGACCTGGAACTTGGACGTGATGGCGGGCTAAGCCGGGACCAGATCGTCGCCATCAGATTCAATGCGTGCGGCATACCGCATGGCGCACTGATTAAAAAAGCCTGCATACAGTTCACCTGCGACGAAACCGGGTCGGATGCGACAACTGTCCTCATCCGTGGAGAGGCCGCCGATAATCCCGCAGGCTATTCCTCGACACCGTTCGATATAACGAATAGAACGGCTACCGCTGCGAGTGTTGAATGGACCATCGAGGCCTGGAATACACCGAGTGAGGCTGCTGCCGCTCAACAGACGCCCGATATCGCATCGATAATTCAGGAGATTGCAGATCGCGGCGGTTTTAGTGAGCAGAGTTCGCTTGCATTCAGCATTACGGGAAGCGGTACGCGGATCGCCGAATCGTATGACGGTTCCCCGACCGAAGCACCCCTGCTGCAGGTACTTTACACCTACGAAGGTTCGGTCAACCAGCCTCCCGTATGCACCATCACTTCGCCGGCACCGGGGGATCCTTTCCTTTCTCCTGCATCGTGTATGATAGCTGCAACCGCTTCGGATGTCGACGGTTCGGTTGAAACAATCGAGTTCTTCGCCGATGATCTGCCGCTCGGTATCTGTTACGGGAATTCCTGCAGTGTCGAATGGGATGGTATCGGCTCGGGCGTCTATGCGATTACCGCGATCGCAACCGATGACGGAGGAAAACACGATACGGCCGAAGTTACGATTACCGTTGATCTGCCGCCTGATGTCGTCACCGTTACGCAATCCGTTCAGAATAAAAATGATGATGCAGAAGAGAATCTCACGAACGGTTCAATGGATCTTACAAGCAGCGACCTTGAACTGATCGAAGACACACAGCTCGGCCGCACACAGGTGGTGGGTGTCCGTTTCAGCGGTACCGGAATTCCTAAAAATGCCGTGATCAATTTCGCGTACATTCAATTTACCTGCGATGAAATCAGTACCAATGCCGCATCACTTATCATTCATGGCGAAGATACAGATAACCCGGCCGCCTACTCATCAACCGACGGCGATATTTCCAGCCGTCCGGTCACCGGAGCGAGTGTAGCCTGGATACTCGAACCGTGGGGTATTACTGATGTCGCGGGATTGATTCATCGTACTCCTG
>JAFGHA010000072.1 GCA_016930275.1 Chitinispirillaceae bacterium | reverse complement strand
TCTACTGAAAAAGTAACCGGATCCATCGACCCGCAGGGTGCCGTAACACTCTGCGGCTCACGAGTGATAACCATGTCGTTGAATGAAAAACCGATACCATGATCCGTCGATACGCGACGACCACAGTCATCGGTGATGATGCACCAGACCTTTTTAGCGTTATCCGGAATGGTGGTCAGCTGGGCGGTCGTTCCGCCTGAGTAATAACGGGTTTCCGGACCGCAATCGATTGAGTCTATCGATCCCGGCCACTGGGCATACCAGTGGTATAAATACCGGGCGCTGCCCGACACGTCTACTGAAAAAGTAACCGGATCCATCGACCCGCAGGATGCCGTGACACTCTCAGGCTGACGGGTAATCACTAATTCGGTGAACGTAAAACCGACATTGTGATCCGTCGATACCCGGCGACCGCAGTCATCGGTGATGATGCACCAGACATTCTTCGGCTGATCGGGGACCGTGGTCAGTTGCGGCGTCGTCGCGCCCGCGAAATACCGGGGTATTTCAGCACAATCCATCGAATCGGTCGAGCCGGGAACCTGTGCGTACCAGTGATAACTGCAGTCGGGATTTCCTTCCACCGCCACTGTAAAAGTCACCCAATCGGTGCTTCCGCACAATACCTCGACACTCGCCGGCTGTTGCCGGATGGAAAGCGGTGCGCAGCCTTCGGCGGTAAGGGTGATCTTGTCGAGATTGATACACCTGCCGCTCCTTGCTTCCGCTTTGTAGGCGATCGTGTTGGCCCCGGCGTCGAGTGTTACCGGCTCCGTCTGATCCGCCCAGGTTTCCCAGTTCCCCGTACTGTTGCAGGTAATGTTTTTAATCTTTGTACCGTTCACGTACAAACCGGTATTCGTACTCGTGCCGTTTCCGGCGCTGTACCGCAGGGTAAGCGTATAGCTCCCCGCCGAGGCGACGTTCACCGTAAACGTGGCCAAAGCATTGGTACTGTAATAAAATCCGTCAACGAATCCCGTTCCGGAGTATCCGGCATGATTCGTGTTCCGTGCCGCACTTCCCGAAAGCGTTGCGTTTTCCGCCTCGTAGCTGCCGCCGGACTGCAACGGAATAAAGGTCACCGCAATGGTATGATCCGCAGTCACATTACTGAAACTGTACGAAGTCACCGCTCCCCGTGAGACCCCGTCGACCGTAACGTTTCCGACCTGATACGCCTCATCGGGACAGACTGAAAAGTTCTGTGCGGCACCCGCATTCACGGTCACCTCTCCGTCGGGAGTTATCGATCCGTTTGCACCGGCTTCAGCGGTTATCGTATACGTTGGAGTACCTTCACCGCCGGTAACCGCGATATAATCGAGATTGATGCATCTGCCGCTTCGGCTTTCGGCTTTCCAGGCGATAGTGTTGTCCCCCGCCCTGAGGGTCACCATTTCCATCACGTCCGCCCATAGTTCCCAGTTGTAAGTGGTATTGCAGGTGATGTTCTTGATTTTCGTACCGTTTACATACAACCCGGTATTCGTACTCGTGCCGTTTCCGGCGGAGTAGTGCAGTGTGAGGTTGTAACTTCCAGCAACCGGCACAGTTACGGTGAAGGTAACCATTGCAGTGGAGCTGTAGTAATATCCGTCAACGAATCCCGTTCCGGAGTACCCGGAATGATTCGTATTCCGTGCGGCACCGCCGGACAGTGATGCGTTTTCCGCCTCGTAGTGAAGCGCCACCGCCGCCCGTAATTCATCTTCATCATAAACGGCAAGATCTTCCGGTCCGTTGGGACCGCAACCAGCGAACAAGACTACACCGGTTATAAGCGCACTGAGGATTCGTTTCATACACACATCCTTTGTATGAGGTGATGGTTGAATGGGCTGTATGCCTGGTGTTCCGAATCATCAAATTACTTTGTCTCATGAAAACGAAATGTGACGACCATCACATTCCGTTTATTTTTTAAAAAAAAAGGTTTCAACATTGTGGTGGAATATAATGGAGGTTTAAAATCAGGATTATCCGGATGTCGGCGATTCCGTGTTACAACGTACCTGACAGGGAGGGGTAAATGAAACGCATGCGAATGGCGCTTTAATCAGCGGGGCTCCCCGGTTGCAGAACCAGGGAAAGAGGTCACACGGGGCAGGAGGTCATTATACACTCCCGACGATCACGTGACCTATTATTCCAAGCAACCCGGTTACCATTGCGATTATTATAAACAACCAGAGCCCGAGCACTACAAAAAATAAAAGCCCTGCCGTTTTACCCTCAAACTTGAAACCTTTGAAATAAATAACCTTTTCCTTTTTATAGGTTTCAATGACCTCTTTTACAATGGCATAGAAAAATCGAAACCACAGAACAAAAAAGACGACCGAAAAACCGGTCCATAGTATCCACGAATCGTCTATGACAGTGATCAGATTTTCCATGGCTGGATATCGGTTCCTTTTTGCCTACCTGTTCAATTGCCGCACAAACTAATCCGCTTCCAGCTAAACACGAAGAAAGCCATCACAATCCTTTTTGACTTTTGACATTACGGATCTACTCCCCTGTTCCGATAAACGTGACAATGGAATCTCTCCAGTGCCTAAAACTTTTCGTGATGAACATCGGATGATCGTATCCGGGAATCAGCATCAGGTGTTTCGGCTCTTCCGCTTTACCGTAGAGCTTTACCGCATGATCCTGCGGTGGAAAAAGCATGTCGTCCTCTCCGGCGAGGATGAACAGCGGCTGGTCGATTTCCGTAATCTTTCTGATGTTATCGAATCTGGATTCCAGCAGCCAACGGGAGGGAATATTATACCCGCCGGTGATGCCGTTTGCTACAACCTGGATACTGGTAAACGGTGCGAAGAGTATCTGCCGAACGGTTTTGAGCCTCTTTGCAGTTTCCACCGCCACGCCGGTTCCCAGACTGAATCCCACCAGCGTAACCGAGTCCCGGTGGTACCCCAACGAATCCGTAAGATAGCTGAACGCCCGTTGCGCATCATCATAACAACTCTCCTCGCTTGTCGTGAATTTTCCCAGCGTTCTTCCGTAGCCGCGATAATCGATGGTCATGAAATCGGCATCCAGATCGCTTAGACATTTCCACTCACCATAATTATTCCAGAACGAAACATCATTACCGCTGAAAAACAGGATCACACGGGCGGCGGCAACCGCCTCAGGTAAACGGTCCTGCTGAATAGCAAAGCAGTCCATGGGAACGCCGGGAGCGGGAATTCTGAAGATACGCCACCGGATATCCGAGTTGTCCCGTAATTCGTTGTATAATTCCGTCGTATCAACGGCATCAAAATAGGCGGGATTCGATCCCGTAAACAGAAACATGTTATCCATGTTGTCACATGATAGCGGCAGTATACCTGTTAAAAAAACAAGCGTTACAATAAATGAACATTTATTCATGGTTACCGATAACCGGGAAAGAGAAACCGAATTGAATGCAGGGAAACCCGACACCCTGGTTGGTAATGTAGGACCTCCTGCCGATGTCATGAAGGCCGATCTCGAGTGAAATCCAGTTTTTTCGTTTCGTACGCCGGGAGATCCCGAGTCGGACATTGTGATGCATGTCTCGATACCCCCCTTCCACATCGGGATCGAGGGCGATCTCATATCCTGCATAAGGCAGCAAACCGGCGACCTCATAATTCAGCACCGTTCCCAGCAGAGGAAAGGCGAACTCATCCCGATACGTAAAGTTGACAAACACTGGTACTTCCAGATAAGCGATGACCGCGGGAAACCGCTTTCTTTGTTTCATCAGACAACCGGCCAGGTACGGTTCAATGGATAACGTCTTGTTCGCGATCAGCCGGTAAACCACAGTCCCCTTCCAGTTCGAACCATTTTTTTAATGCATACCCGATGCGAATGCCGCCATTACCGGCCTGGATCAGGCGGACCTTGTGACCGAAAGTATCTCCGAGATAATCAATTTCCGATCCGACCATATCGCCAACGTTCACACCGCCGATAAATCCGAAACTTATTTTCGCGTCCTCGGCGGTTGCGGAACAAATCAGAAAGGTGACAAGTAATATTCTAAGGTGCATCCCGACATCTCCGTCTGTTCAACAACTCTCATAGTGTAATTTTCCAACCCGATTTGAATTGATGCAACGAGAAAGCATGACATCACTTATTAACAGCCCGGAACAATTTATACAGAATTTAATTATTGCCATTGTCAAAGCGGCATCGGGCAAACAACCTTGCGCAAGCGTGATTACAGTTTTCAGTATGAAATACACGACACAAAGTATCAAAGTCAATCATTCTTCAACGATTGCATGATGCGTTTATACAATAGTAAAAAAATTTTCGTACAGTTCACTTTTACCTATAAGTATCATTTGTGAAAACTGTTCAATATCCTGTGATATTGTCTCCTATTTGAATTTCCACCATCTTTTTTATATTTTATCTGAATATTTTGCTGTTTTAATACTTAAAAGGAGTATTCAATGCCAAATCTCTCGTCGGTTCTTCGATCGGAAATCATAAGAATCAGCAGGAAAGAAATCAAAGCATCGGTCACCCCGCTCAAGAGCATGAATTCAGCTTTGAACAAAACCGTCAGTGAATTTAAAAAGAAGGTAGCTGGCCTAGAAACAGAGATAAGGAGGCTGCAATCCGCACAACCGACATCGGAGAAACCGGAAAAATCACCGGAAATTCCTGAAAAACTCCGGATAAGTTCGAAAACAATTTTATCGTTACGTGCAAAACTCGGTCTCTCGCAGGGTGATTTTGCCCGGCTGCTTGATGTAAGCAGCAATTCCGT
Source organism: Chitinispirillaceae bacterium (assembly GCA_016930275.1). Lineage (GTDB taxonomy): Bacteria > Fibrobacterota > Chitinivibrionia > Chitinivibrionales > Chitinispirillaceae > JAFGNB01. The sequence continues at coordinate 53,548 of JAFGHA010000072.1, read as the reverse complement.
TTTCATGATGGAACATAAAAAGGGTCGGCTTAACCTGCGCAGTAAAACTCTATCAAACCTGATTGCACTTAAACAAATGGGAAAGCGGGAAGTTACCCGAAAGCTTGAAGAGATGAAGAAGTGATTCCACAGGAGACCTGAAGCCTGCAGAGAAGGTGCTCGATACAGTTTTATTCACTTTTTCCACCTTCATCCGTGTTCGCTTCGACTAACCGGCCAGTGCATTCCTCCGCAGGAAATTCATGTTCGATACCATCAGAGGAAGGGGCAGGTTTGAAACCTGCCCCAATAGAATATCCGTGCTATTCATGGTGTTCTCAGAATTCACCCTGATACCATTTTTATTTTAATAACACCTCTACAAACACGTATTTTATCTCACAGCAGAAATGCATCCGTTTTGCCGGTACCTGATTGTACACTCCGGTTCATATTCCGACCGGTTCATCACCGTTCATCACTCCATGGGAATCATGCGGCAACCGTTACTCATAATTTTATTCCAACTGCAACTTGCCTGTTTCACTGCAACGGTTCTGTCGCAGGAAACAGCCGGCGACGCAGACTTCACCATTGAGATTAGTGCCACTCCCGTGGCCACCGACAGCGTGCCGATGGATACCCTTCCCCGACTCGATACGGAACCGCAACTGAAAACTTTCGTCAAAGCGGAATATCCGGCTGCACTTCAGAAATCGGGAATACAGGGATCCGTGCGGCTGGTGCTGCTCGTTTCGGAAACCGGTAAGATCGACAGTGTGGGAATTCTCAAAGGTTTTCACCCGATACTTGACAAAAATGCCGCAGCGGCGGCGAAGCGGTTCGTTTTCACCCCGGCGATTGTGGCGGAAGAACCGGTAGCGGTACTGCTTGAATACAATTACGTTTTCACACTCACCGAGACACTCGCCGCGAATGACACCTCGGTCAATTTTTCCGGAACGCTTCTCGAGAAGGGAACCCGTGCCCCGATCGCCGACGCGACCGTTATCGTTACCTTTGAAGACACGCTCTCCGACACCACGCTTCCTGTTCCCTTTTCGACGTACCTTGCGACCATCTGCGGGTACGACGGTCAATCCTGCGATGCGGGAAAGATCATCACCACCACCGACTCGCTCGGAGAATTTTCATTCAGGGCGCTTCCCTGCTGCAGTGTGCTTGTCACCTGCCTGATACCGGGCTATGAACGGTTCTGGCAGAGGGAAGTTATCGTTGAAGGCTCGCAACTTTCCGTTGTCTACCGGCCGGAACGTTCATCGTATTCTGAGTACGAAATCGTCGTCTACGGAAAAACGGAAGAAAAAGAGGTGAGCCGTCGGCAGCTCTCGAAGATGGAAGTCAGAAGCATTCCCGGTGTGGGGGGGGATGCGATCAGGGTGGTGCAGGCACTGCCGGGCGTCGGCAGGCCGACCATGGGCAACGGGGATATCATCGTGCGGGGAAGCCGGCCCTGGGACTCCGGGTATTTTCTTGACGGATTGCGCATACCGCAGCTGTATCATCTTGACGGGTTGAAATCAGTGTACAATACCGAGGCGCTCGAAACCGTGAACTTCTATCCGGGCGGAACCGGTGTACGTCACGGCGGGTATACCGGAGGAATCATCGACATCGTTCCGCGCAAGGCGCGTACCGACCGGTTGCACGGATTCGCCGAACTCAATGGAATGGATGTCAATTTATCTCTGGAAGGACCGATCAACGACAACATTTCATTTCTGGTTGCCGCACGCAGAAGTTTCTTCGGTGATGTGATGTCCAAAGCGTTCGAAAAGCTCGAGGAGTGGGGTGAGAATCTTCCCATGTGGATTCTGCTGTTCTACTGGGATTATCTCGCCCGTGCGGATATCCGTATAAACGACGCACAGCACCTTTCATTGAGTGTATTCGGGTCGCGCGACAGCGTATCGTTCATCTTCAACCAGAATCGCGGGGGCAGCAGGGAGATCGAATCCACCGCCGACCGGCTCAACACCATGCGCATATTTTCAATGGTCACCGCCGGCTGGAAATGGGATTTTTCACCGTCGGTCAGTAATAACCTGCAGTATGGCCTCACCTTCAACCGCGAGCACCTGTCAGCTTTCGGCCTCGTGAAGATCGATCGCGACGACCTCTCGCATCAGATCCGTGATGAAGTGACGCTCGGGGCCGGTGATCATCTGACCTTGTACCCGGGAATCGACCTGCTGTTTGATCCGGTCGACTATTCGGTACTCATGCCCGATGCCACCGGAGTCATTCACCCCGACAAGATTGACAACTGGCTGTTCGGGATACTGGGTGTCTACCTGTTCGCGGAATACCGGGCGACGGAGAAACTGACCCTGTTTCCGGGTATACGATTCGATTATTTTCCGGAACTCTCCTATAACGGTTCGGTACTCCCTGAATTCGGTCCGTACGGAGAGGATGCTCCCGTATGGCGTGGTTCCGGTGAACCGTCGGTACGCCTCAGTGCACGTTACGCTATAAACGAACGACATACGGCCAAAGCGGCGCTCGGCACGTACAGTCAGACTCCGCAACCGGTCGGGCAGGTTATTCATCCCACCTGGGGTGAACCCGATATGCCCGCCACCAAAGCCTCGCAGTATGTTGTCGGATACGAATGGGAATGCACCGATCTGTTCAGTATCGACCTGCAGGGCTACACCAATTTTCAATGGGATATCCCCCGGTTCGATACAAGTGCGACCGCCGCTGCAAGCGGTCGATCCTGGTATGGAGATACCCGGGGAAGAATGTTCGGATTCGAGGTACTGATGCGCTACCTTGACGACAAACTGTTCTACGGCTGGATTTCCTACACGCTTTCCCGCAGTGAACGGAAAAACCCGGCCGACCGGAAATGGACGCTTTTCCAGGAGGATATCCCCCATTATCTGCAGCTGGTCGGCGGTGTGCATCTGCCGTTCAACTGGGATGTCGGACTGCGCCTGCAGTATGCCACGGGAAAACCGCAAACTCCGGTGATCGGGCGCACACTCTACGAAAACAACCAGCAGTTCGTTCCCCGCTACGGAGAACCGTATTCAGAACGGACAGATCCCTACTTTACTCTCGGGATGCGGTTCGATCATCTGCGGGTGACGAAACGCCTGACGTATTCGGCATTCATCGATCTTCCCGATCTGCTGGGAACCTTTTACGGCAGTCCGGAATATTACGTCTACAATTACGATTATACTGAACGTGAACCATTCACCATGATTCCTATGATCATGGGAGGCATCAGGGTGCAGTTCTGATGAAAAACAGCATGAATCAACCGTTCCCGACGATGAGAAGTTTTTTGAACAGATGGTGGTACGCGCCTGTTGCGGCAGCCTTGCTCACCGGCTGTGAATTTTCGAGTTCCTTCGAGCAGATCGAGGAGAACCGGGTACGTACCATCGATTTCATCTACCGCAACCCCGCAGATACTACTATCTGTGAAGCTTCGCCCGGCGACAGTATGGAAATCACCGCGCTGTTTGCCGGAGAGAAAGTAAACGATATCTCGCTTTCGGTTTCATTCAATGTGCAGACATCGGTTTACGGTGAGGTTACCGCATCCGATTCGATGCCGCTCGACTACTCGGTGGTGAAGTCCACGCTGCGATTGACCGGTACCGATGCCGATACGTTTACCATAAGATTCAAAATCCCCGATGATATGCTGGCAACCTCTTCGTATCTCCCCGAGAAGAACTGGGCAGCGACACTCCCCGGAGAATTAGCCGCCGCGCTTCCGCAGGTACTTACAGATATGAAAAAATCCGAAATTGTCGGATTGCTCGACATGCTTTCGGAGATGCCCGATCCTCCGGATTCTCTTGCTTCGTTTTCCCTTGCGGAGCTTCTTCCGTTCGTCGAAACGATCCTGCAGATCTTCAGCGCACCGGTCGAATTGAAGGTGACCGTCAACGAGCGCTATGAAATCGTGAGCTACTGCACCGTGCGCTATCACCGCAAACTGCGCCGGCTCGACGAATCGATTCTCTGCAACCGCAACCCGATTATTACACGCATGGGAATTTACCGGGTGTACCGGAACAATCTGTCCGTCTTCGATCCGTCACTCCATTCGCAACGGCACGATACGATTCTACTGTTCGACAGGGAAAATGAAATCGACAACCGGGAGTACACCCTGCATATCGACACGGATGAATCGTACTTTCTTTTCGCGGAAAGCGACGAACCGCAGAAGGTACGCTCCCTATCCGGGGCTCAGGTACCCGAAACGCATTATTTCGAATGGTTCTACCAGCAGGACTTCACCGGAAACGATTCAGTACCGTCAGCGGAGCGGATGGCACTGCTCAACAGTGCCGACGGCCCGATTATCCCGCTGCTTCCGGCTTCCACCCGGCAAATCGACCATTGCGGTATCTGGATTCAGGTACGTGATGACGCACTCGGCCCGAGGATGTATCCGACCGGGTCCTCGGTGTTCGGCACGGAAATTCATTTTGCCTATTCCGACGAATATATTCACAAACAGGAGGTACTGAAATGACAACACCCCGTATTCTCACACTTGTCGCCATTGCGCTGGTCTGCCGTCACGCCGTCGCATCGGGAAATGACTCCGCCACGGCAACGCCACCACCGGACACGGCAGGAGTATACGTCACCGAAGCCGTCACCGGTTCCATTGCCATTCCCGATACCCTCGCCGCATTTTCGGTACTGCAGAAGAAATACCTCAAAACCGCCATTATCACCAACAGCATATACGCCGGCGGTATGGGATTATTGTATGGAGTAGTAATGCCGCGTATGGCTAAAGCGGACGGTGTGACTGAACAGTTGAAACTGCTGCCGCTCAATTATCTGGCGATGGGTATGCTGTATGCAAGCCTTCCCATCGGCATTGTTTCATCCCACCGGGCGGAAAAAAATTACCGGTACTACTATAAGTCAGCCCCCCGGAATATCTCCCTGCCACTGACCTTTACCGGTGCGGGTTTCCATATCGGATCATTCGGTGTCAGTATCTGGCAGATACTGGCGGATTACCGCGACAACCATGAAATGGATGGATCGTACAGCAAATACGGGGACGTATCACTGGCTCTTTTCAACGCCGGACTCATCACGTTCGCGTGCACTAATCTCTATTCGCTCGCCTATACCATCATTCTCGGTGAAAAAGCGAATCGGCATCCCGATACCACCGCCAACGCATCGATACATCTGGCACCGTTACGTTACGGCGATGCTAACGGGTTCCTGCTGGCGTGGGATTTCTAGGCGGCGGTTTTTCCCCAGGAAACTCTTTACAATACCTTTATTTCCCTGTATAATGATTGTCGGTATTGTCCTGTGAATTCTTTCCCGACCGGATGATACTGCCGGAAAGTTAAAGCCGGTATACGACACAGTGACACCGGTCCGCGCGTTCATCTGAAAATCAATTTAATGAAACCTGGTCAATCCGACGACTACTGCCTAACTTTATAAAAACAGCTTCAACATCATTATCACTACGAGGAGTACCTATGAAAACAACGAAGAAAGTTCTGGTACTGGATGACGAAGGTTACATGCGAAACATGCTCAAAGACATACTTGAGGATGCCGGATACGAAATGATCTCCTGCAGCAATCCCAGCATTACCGCGATCCGTGCCTACAAGGCTGACGCGATAATTCTCGACCTTAAGATGTCATCGGAAAATGAAAAACAGGGATTTGACGTGCTCATTCATCTCTGGGAAGATCGCGAGTGCTCAATTCCGGTAATTATTTTTTCGGCATTTACCAATTACAATGAGACCAAAAATGATATCAGGGAAATTGAAGAGCTGTACGGTCACGGCAGAAAAGTCGTCGCCAGTATTCATAAAAAGAACGGGGTTGAGCCGCTTCTCCAGACATTGGAGGATCTCTTCAACATCGAACGATTGCCGGCATAGGGCCCCGTCCCGCCGGTCACCCGAGCATCGCGAAACGTATCTTGATCATAATCCACGTGCTCACCGGTTCGTCCCCGATCATCGCGGGCTCAAAGAGCGACTTGAAACACGCTTCGGCGACCTTCGCTTTGGAACCGTAGCCAAGGTCATCGAGTACAACCGCCTGCTTCACCTTGCCGTCAGTATCGACCAGCACTTTCACCCGTACAACTCCTTCGACCCGGGCTTCGAGCATTTCCTTGGTGTACTCGGGTTTGACCATTTTCTTCGGGCGGGGTGCGGTGGTCACGCGGGTGATGGAAACCGGGGGGCTCTTCAGATCGCTTTCGGTTGCGGTAATGGTATCGATATCGGTATTGAGCGTATTGCCCCGTTTACCGATGATCGCGTCGCCGGCACCGCCGGAGGCACCGATTCCCATGGAGTAAACTTTTTTAAGTCCGTAAACACGACGGACCGGTTTTTTCTTCTCCGGCGGAGGAGGGTCTTCGATGATATCCTTTTCCTGATTAAGCAGCGGTTTTTTCGTCAGATCGATCGGTTCTTCGGGAAGTGGCTCCTCTTTTTTTTCCTTCGTCGCCGGTTTCGGCTTCTCGACCTTCGAAACCGATTTAGGTTCATCGATGATGAACCGGGTCTGCTGGATGCGGGACATACGTTCTTCGATGGAAACCGGCGGCGGATTATGCGTGCGCAGATACCAGCCGATTCCCGCGAAGAGAAGTACCGTTGCCGCCATGACCGGGGAGAAAAAATCCCGCTCCCCCAGCCGGCGCCGGTGATAGTGTGTGTAGAATTCAATACCCTGCCGCGTTTCAGGATGTTCCATCATTCCTCCTGCAGCACCAGTACCGAAAAGTCAATGAAACCCGCCCTGGAGCAGGTATACATCACCTTTTTGACAATCGCATACTCGATCTCGCGATCACACTGGATCATCACCTCCGGAGCTTTGAGCGAATCCTTCACATTGGCACGCTGCAGTTTCATCCAGGAGTACAGCGGCGGCACAAGGAGTGAGTCGGAGGCGGCAATCGCCGCAATCGTCTCGAGGTGTTGCCCTTCGCAAAGCAGTGCCGTACGGGTAATCTCGATCGAACAGCGCGGTCGCGGAGGTTTTTCGGAGGTTGACACCGGCAGCACGAGATCCTTCGCGGGAGTGATGATGTTTCCCTCGACCGAAAAGCTCTTGATGAGAAAAACCAGCAGAATGGTCATCACGTCGATCAATGAGGTGAGCTGGGGACGGAAGGTTCCGCTGTCGGTCGCACCGGCATCATGGGGAAGTATACTCACGGCGTTCCTTCCGGATCTTCGGTGGCACTCGAGAGCCCAATTTTTTCGAGTCCCGCATCTCTGCAGAGATCCATCACCGCAACCACCTGTTTGAACGCCACGCCGTCCAGTGAAGCGATGATCACCTCGTCGGAATAATCGTATTCATCACGCTGCATCCTGATCCGGACGCCGAGAGAATCCATCGGATAGTTACCACCGATTACCGGAAGCGAATCGAGAAGTTTTTCACCCAGTACGATACCGATGTAATCGCCACCTACCCGGATGGTAAGTTTCGGTTTCGGCTTGACATCCTCGCGATTCATGCCCGCATTCACATTGGGCGGAAGCGAAAATTCGATGATCGAGAGATGAGTGAACACCGCCATGGAAACGAGAAACGGAATGAGTATGATAAACATATTCATGACCGGTGTAACGTCGATATCAGCCGGCGGCGCAGCATCCGAAGGCGGACGATTGGAACGAAACAGCGACAGACTCATGCGGGCCGTTTTTTACGGAGAAAATTGAGCAGTTTGACGGTTGCCTCATCGAGGTCTTTCGTCAGTCGTGACTGTTTGTTTGACAGGAAAGTGTACGCTACCATGCAGGGAACCGCCACGATCAGTCCGAATGCGGTCGTGAGCATGGCCTGGGAGATCCCCGTTGCAAGCATCGCCGCTTTTTTCGCCGCCTCGACACCTGCCAGAGATGAAAACGAGAGCTGCAGTCCGCTGATCGTTCCGAGAAGCCCGAGCAGCGTGGCGATATTCGCGAACAGTGACAGATAATTGAGCCGCTGCGGCAGGCGGGGTACCTGCTGGATGGCGGTTTCCTCAACTCCCTCCTGAATTTCCGAGAATGGTACTCCCGCAGTGTATCGATCCACCGCGGTACGCAGAAGCACCACCATCGGCGAACCACCTTTACCGATAATGTTCTGAGCTTCCTTCGTGTTGTCGTTACCAATCGCCTGCGCCAGACGGCTTACCAGTCTGGCACCGTCGACACCGCAAAAGATATAATAGAAAATCACCCGTTCAAGCATGACCGCGCAGGCACATGCCAGTACCCCGAGAATAACCCACATGAACGGACCTCCGGCGTTGAACCAACCGGCAAGTTTCTGCACCATCGTTCCTCCTTGAATATCCCGTTTCGCCGCTCTGAGCGGTCCGGTGAACAATCATTTTTTTTACAGGTAAAGAAGAATGACTCTATCGTTCCACTAAAATCAGCATTACTACGAAGACCCACTTCACTAAAATACATCCTTTTCCCTTTCCGGCAACAGCTTATGTATCTTGATGCTCCCCGGAAGAAATATCGCGGGGTTGTTGAATGCCCCATTAAATCATCTATAAGACGTCATTCCGGTTACATTCAGCTGAACGATACAGGATTCATTCTTCTGTTCCCCTTGGTTGCGCGGACAGGCAGTATGGATGAATACGAAGAGACAGCCGACCGGATCGTCCGGAAATTTCTTTTACCGTTTCAGTTTACAAAGGCGTTATCGCCTTGCATTACCGCGGGCACGAAGGTATAATCCTATATCTGCAGCACGTCATATGCCGCCCCGATGAGCGGTGCTTCGAAGCAGACAGCGCAGTTCGACACAGATCCGATTGCGGAAAAACAGGTTCCGATAGAAACGAAACACTTCGACCCCGGATAGCATTATGAGCACACTTCCCCGCCTTCAGTTATTCGTACTGGCTGCCGCAATTATTTCACTGCCGCATGCCGGAAATTTCGATAACGACACCATATTCCCCACGCCGGACATTCTGGTGGATAATGTGGCTTTCTGGAAAAAAATCTACACCGAAGTCTCAATGAAAGAGGGGCTGCTGCACGATCGGGACTATCCGATGGTTATCTACGGAAAAATCACCTCAGACGGCAGGTCACATGCCGTCAAAGCGAAGAAACAGCAGATCGGCAACGCGCTCACCCGTATCGCTTCGGCACCCGACAGTGAGTGGAGTGAATACGAGCGCGGGATTGCCACCCTGTTTTTTAAAGAAGCCGACAGCAGTGCCATCACCGGTGCCGACGATCGGATCAGGTTTCAACAGGGGCAGAAAGAACGGTTCAAAGAGGGACTCAAACGTTCAGGAATGTACCTCGATACAATCCGCGCGATTCTTCGTGCATACGGGGTTCCACTGCGGCTCGCCTATCTGCCCCATGTCGAGAGTTCCTTCAATACAGAAGCTTATTCCAAGGTGGGAGCGGCGGGGTTGTGGCAGTTTATGCGGGGAACCGGAAAAATATTCGGTATGCGTATCGACTATACGATTGACGAACGCCGTGATCCGGTCAAAGCCACCATCGGCGCCGCGAAATATCTCTCGTCGAGTTACGCTGAACTAGGCACCTGGCCCCTGGCGATCACCTCCTACAATCACGGGGTGTACGGCATGAAACGGGCGGTCAAACAGACGGAAAGCCGTGATATCGCCGTAATCATCCAGAATTATAAAAGCCGCTCGTTCCAGTTCGCATCGAGCAATTTCTACGGCTGTTTTCTGGCAGCCAGTTCAATTGCCGACTCCTACACGAAATACTTTCCCGGCCTCAAGCTGCATTCCCCGGTATCCTATAACGATTTTACCATCAGCCACTACGTCGGCGCCGAAGATTTCTGCAGCTATCTCGGAATACCGACCGAACAGTTGATGCGGTATAATCCGGCACTCAGACCCTCTGTTTTCTCGAAACACCAGCAGCTCCCCAAAGGATATGCCATTCACCTGCCGGCGGTAAAGAGTATCGCGGAAGTGACTGCCGCCTACAACAGCATTCCCGATTCACTTAAAAGGAGTGAGCCTCCGCGGCCTCAGTACTACCGGGTTCGCCGCGGTGACAACCTCTACGGTATCGCCAGCCGCCTCGGTGTTTCAGTACGCGAACTCGCCTACGAAAACAATATCACTAAAATCAACCGCATCCGTTCCGGTCAGATTCTGCGGATACCTCCGAAAGCCGGAGCGGTCAGTGTGACAACCGTTGCCGTTGCGACAAAAACGGAACCGGAAGAGAAAGCGGTGACCGATACGGCGGTAACCGTCGCTGCCGCGACACCGCCTCCGGTGGCCGATACCACGGAGCAGGTGTATCCCGTGTCGGAAGCGGCGGCGGAAATCGCCCGCGCCGAAGACGAAGCCTCCATGCCGCCGGAAGAACTCGCCATGGTCGATACCGGAAAAAAGTCCTTCTGGGATAAGCTGAAACCGCAACCCCGCAAAACGGAAAAGCAGAAAACACCCGAACCGCAACCGGAGGAGCCTTCAGCCTCCGCCGCTCTGACTGACTCGCTCAAGGAGATCGCCTTCGCACCGGCGATCGTCGAACCGGTTGAAACCGCCACCGGGAAACCACGCATCACCCCCGATTTCGACGTGTCAATATATGATCTCGACGCGATTCTCTCAACCGGGGGTACCGAGGCGAAGATATTCGTATCGGTCGATGAGACCATCGGTCATTACGCCGACTGGCTCGGGATTCCCACATGGCGCATCCGTAAACTCAACGGCATGGGTCGCCGGTCGAACATCCGCATCAACCAGAAACTTCACATTCCCATCGACCGTCCGGACGCGCTCGAACAGTTCGCCGCTGCCCGGCTTGAATATCACATGGCGATCGAAGAGGATTTCTACGCCCAGTATACCGTGGGAGATGTGCAGCCGTATAAACTAAAGCGCGGTGAAGCGCTGTGGGATCTCTGCAACAACAACGAAAACCCGCTGCCGCTCTGGCTGTTCCGGAAGTACAACCGTCACCTCGACCTCGTGCGGCTGCCCGCGGGATCGGAAGTCTGGATTCCGCAGGTGCGTGAACGGACCGAAGAGGAAATCCGCGCGCTGGAACAGGCCCAACCGCAGCCGGCTTCCCGTCGAGCGCCGCAACCGTACCGGCATCCGCTCAGGGATCAACAGCTGACGCCGTAACGTAAGGGGATACCTTTCATCATCCCTATCCGCAGAGACGCACCGGCATGACGTCTCTACAATAATGTGTGGTTACAATTGAAACGGCTTCCCGCGTGAAGACACCATGAAACGGCGTATTTACTAAATAGAAATGCGGGATGTCATTCGGGAACCTGGGGCAGATAAGCAGCGGATACATAGACTTTAATGACATTATTGATATTGAGCGTTTCGAGTATTTCAAAAAGACCGGGATCGGGTTCAATGATGCAGAGTGAGCCGCCATGCTCTTCCACCATGCGGAAACAGTTGATGAGAATACTTACCGCACCGCTGTAAATATAGGAGGCATCGCAGAAACTCACGGCAATATGAATTTTTCCCCGTTTCAGATACCCGACTATGAGATCACGCAGTTCCGAAAGATTGTTTATGGTATGGTCGTCATCCTGAACCTTGACGATCTGGTAGACACCGTGTTCATACGTTTCTATTTTCATCTTATCTCCACCCGAAAACCCAGTCCTAACATGGTATATTGTACCGCCCCGTTTTACCGGTGTCAAACCTTTCGGTGGAAATATATAAAGAATTCAGAATTCAGGAGTCAGAATGGGAGAAATCCCGGAACGGGGTATCCACCTGAATAAACTGATAGGAGTAGCGGTGAAAGCACATTACAGGAAAAGCCCCGCCCCGGGCGGGGGTAGAAGGCCCGGGTGAAAATCCAGCCCGGAGACAATCAGCCCTGCAGGGGCGAAACAACCGTATGCCGGTAGTGCTGGCATCGGCAACACGGGAATGGTATGTTTCAAGTAGTTTCTGTTCAGAATTGACATTTACGCCCCCTGACCGCAGGCCTGAAAAGTACCTTAATCTGAACAGGCACGAAATAGACTGCAACGGAGGAAGACTACCGATGGCGCCATTATTTTCAAAAACGATCCTGCGGTTTCTCGAGTACCTTGAAAAGGAACGGGGGTTTTCGAAGTACACCATCGCGGCCTACCGTTGTGACCTCGAACAATTCACCGGGTACCTTCAGCAGCAGAAGGGCTATTCCGATAATCTTCAGTCCGGTCTGACAAAGCTGCATCTCCGGGGGTTCCTGTTCAACTGCAGCCGTTCAGGAATGAAACCGAGGTCAATTGCACGAAAACTGGCCGCATTGAAAAGTCTCTCCCGCTACTGTCTCCGGCAGAAACTGCTCACGACCAATCCTACCAGAGTACTCGCTACCCCAAAACCGGATAAAACCCTCCCGGTGTTTCTGACCAAGAAACAGGCGGAACATCTTCTCCCCGCCGATAACGGTCCGAACGATCACCTCCGTGACCGGGTGATCGTCGAATTCTTTTACGGAAGCGGTATCCGGCTCAGCGAACTGCACGCGCTCGAAATCGCGTCCGTTGACCGGTACCACCGGACGGTACGGGTGCTGGGAAAAGGGAGGAAAGAACGGATCGTTCCGCTGACCGATGTTGCGGTTTCTCTGATGGATCAGTACTTACGGAGTGAAAAAAGAGACGGCGGAACAGAAGGACCTCTTTTCGTCAACAACAGAGGGGAACGTCTTTCTCGACGGCAGATCCAGCGGGTAGTGGCACGGGAACTAGGACAGGTCTCCCAGCAGAAAAAACGCAGCCCTCATGTGCTTCGTCACAGTTTCGCCACCCATCTGATGGATGCCGGTGCCGATATCCGGGCGGTAAAGGAACTTCTCGGGCATGCCTCGCTGACCACGACACAGGTCTATACGCACATTTCAAAAGAACACCTTCTGAAAACCTACCGCCTGGCGCACCCGAGAGCGGAAGAGGAGTAGCGACTGCTCAGGGATGCGGTTTCACCTGCTTGCGCCGTTTGGCTTTTCCCCGTGATATCGCCAGCGAGGCGGTACTGCTGATGATCCGGTCGCCGCAGTTGTAGGTTGCCTTGACCTGTATCTTCGTGTTGAGTGGAATATTGACAAGATAGAGCTTCGCGATGCCATCGTCCCGGGTGGAAAAACAGTCGGTCGAGGTCTCGCTCTCCTCCGCAACGGCATCCTCGGGCAAACGACAGATGAACGTCCCGTGCGTTGCGCTGAATTCAATCCGCTCGCCGCGGTAGGGATTCCCGTCATCATCGAACAGATTTGCCGTCACCACGGCACGACCGGTCGGTTTTTCCATTGTTTTATCGGGAATGACTTCCAGTTTGACCGACAGACGGCAGGTACGCGATACGTATTCCGTTTCGTCGGGAATTTCGTAGCTTTCCTCATAGCCGAATACCATTGCAGACAGCAAACATAACAGCATTATCCCTGCAGCTCTCATTGTACCCTCCCGGTGAAAAAACAGAATTCAGTAGAAAACGACTATAATGAAATATATATGCAGAGGGGAAGTTCTGCCATTGATAGGAAAAAAGAGGATTTTCGGCCGTTCAGGAATCAGTCATCCGGTATTCTTCATTTTTAAATTCTGAATTCCGGTCTCAGGCTTTTGAATTCTTGAGTAACCTGAATAAAAGACTCCCTTGGTCCGATGAAAGTGCTGTCGGGTAACAGGTACGGTTACTGTGGTGAAAACAGTACTTCCAGCGGCTTTCGGGAGTCCGCACGCGTCTAATCATCCCTGCATTCGCTTCGGGATCTTCATTTATAAATTACCGGAAGGGAGGAGCGATCTTCAACGGATGGAGTAAAATAGTGTATTCCTGGAGAATACACCGGCGGTCACGGTTGCACCCGGTTCAGAGCGGTTCTTTTGTCAATGATGCTCTGACGCTTTCTCCCTGCTGTTCGCAGAGTGCATCGACGTTTTTTCCGGTTACGGCACCGGTGCACCCGAACCGGGTAACGGCGGTTGCACCGCTCGCGGCACCGTACAGCAGCGCTTCGGTAATGGCGGATTCGGAAGCAGCCGGGAGTACTGTTCCCGACGCACCGCCGATACCGCCATCAAGCAGTCTGATGACCGTGCCGCTGACAAATGCATCTCCGGCACCGGTTGCATCAATCTCTTTACAGGCAAACGGAGCGAGCGAATAACGGAAACCGTTCCAGGCCCATGAAAGTCCCCGTTTCCCCCGGCTGATAACCGGCAACCTGAATCCCCGTTCGGAAAGGAATCGCAGTGCGGAATGAACATCATTGGTACCGGAGATCAGAAACGCCTCATCATCGTTGCAGTGAAACAGATCCACCGAACCAGCGATGTCGAAAAGATCCTTCCATACGGCATCCGGCATCACCACCACATCGGCAACCACCAATGCCCCGCACCTTCGGGCCGCCTCACAGAACCGTCCGATCGCCCGTTCACAGGCTCCCAGAAGCGACAGCTCTCCCAGACAGAAACAGTCCGGCTGGATCTGGCCGATTACGTTGCATACCTCTTCGGGATTCAGCTGGAGATTGGCTCCTGCATCAGTATGAAACCGCCGTTCATCACCCTGCACCTGAAGGATGATATTGGCGCCGGTTCGTTCTCCCGGAAACGGAAACAATCGGGGCCGAACCCCCCTTTCGATCAACTCACGGGAGAAAAAATCGTGGAAAATATCACTGCCAACCGCTCCGATGCAGGTAATATCGAAACGGTTATCGTCGAGCTGCGCACAGTCAACCGAAACATTGTACGAACAGCCGCCGGGATGTATACCGACCTGAGTGGCAACCCCCTCCCCGCTCCGGAGCATGCGTTCCAGAGGGGAAGTAATAATATCGACGATGAGCGGTCCGAGAGTAAGTATGCGGCGACGTTCCATGGGGCTTACATCTCTTCGATTTCCTCGATACCGAGAACTCGGAGGCATTTGCCGAGTACCGACCTGAAAGCCGTAACAAGCTGCAGTCTGAAGTATTCGCTTTCGCTGCCGATAACCGGACTGTTATGATAGAACTCGTTGAATGCCTGCGCCGCTTCGAACGCATAGTTGGCGATCACCGATGGGGAGAGTTTATCGGTCGCCATCGCAACGGCTTCCGGAAAAAAATCCAGCTTTTTAAGGAGCGCGATCTCCGAAGAGTTCATCTCCCCGGGTTCGGCGGCGGCAGCCGACTCCGAGGAAGCGGCTTTTCTGAGAATCGACGAGGCGCGGGCAAAACTGTACAGCAGATAGGGACCGGTGTCCCCTTCGAAACTGATCGCTTTTTTCGGATCGAAGAGCATGTTTTTCGTGATATCAACCCGCAGCAACTGATATTTGATCGCCGCGAGCGCGATCTTCAGGCTTCGTTCCTTGACTTCCGCGGTATCGAGCTGATACCGGGTACGCACCTCTCCCGCAGCAAGTGCGGCGGTCTCCTCGATGAGATCGTCGGCATCGACCACGGTTCCCTCACGGGATTTCATCTTTCCTTCGGGCAGTTCGACCATACCGTACGACAAGTGATGGATTTTATCGGCGATCGCATACCCGAGCCGTTTGAAAATCGCCTTGAGTACCGCGAAATGATACTCCTGCTCGTTCCCGACCACGTAGAGGGAACGATCATAACTGAATTCATTGTTCTTGAGCACCGCGAGGTAGAGGTCCTGAACGATATATACCGAGGTCCCGTCGGGACGCAGCAGGACCTTTTCTCCCAGCTTCTCTTCGGAAAGATCGATAATCACCGCACCGTCGTCACGGGTGGAGAATACACCCCGCTCCAGTCCTTCGCGGATGATCTCCTTTCCGAACGTGAAAATATCACTCTCGAAATACTCCTTGTCAAACCGGATACCGAACAGACGGTACGTCGCGGCATACCCGCCGAGCGCCCAGCCGTTCATGGTTTTCCAGAGGCTTCGCACCTCCTCGTCTCCCGATTCCCACCTCTTGAGCATTTTCTGCGCTTCATCATTCCATGCGGGGTCGGTTTCGGCGTTTTTACTGAACAGCACGTAGTAATCACCCACGAAATGGTCGGACTTTTTCCCGACCGACTCCGGCGTCGCACCGTTTCCAAGCCGCTGGTAGGCAAGCATCGATTTGCAGATGTGCACCCCCCGGTCGTTGTTGATCGAAGTTCTGACCACCATACTCCCCGAAAATTCCAGTATCCGCGCGACACTCTCCCCGATCGCCATATTCCGCAGATGCCCGAGATGCAGCGGCTTGTTCGTATTGGGCGAAGCGAACTCCACGACGACCCGTACCGTCCTTGATGCTTTACCGTACGCTTCGGTTACCACATGCTTCAGTACCGTCCGTGCAAGCAGTGACTTATTCACAAAAAAATTAAGATAGCCGGAGATGGCCGTAATTTTCTCGAACATATCATGCCCGGTAAAAGAATGCAGCAGCCCTTCCGCAATCGCCACCGGACTTTTTTTCAGCACCCGCGCCAGAGAAAAACAGGGAAAGGCGAAATCTCCCATGTCGGGTGACGGGGGAATCTCGATCAGCCGTTCAATGGTCAGAGCGTCTATTTTTCCATCCAGTTCCCGGGCGAGAAGTTCGATTATTGCTGATTTCATACGGTGTATACTGCTTTCTGAAAAAGGGCACGATAACCGTGTTGAAAATAATTATTGGAGGGAGGTGGATGGTTGGGACGTCGAGCGAAGAGAAATGGAATATGACGGAAGCAATTTCGGATGCTTCCTGTACGGTTAAGTGAAAACTATGGTTTAATGGAGCTAAATACGGTTGGATAGGTAGTAATAACGGTCGGATCTCTATTTCGAGTGGTCGGATGGGTTCGGGATGCAGGCAAACGGGCAATTCAGCATGGCAGAGAGCTTTCGGATTAGCACTCCGTTTCAGTGGTGGTGTTTTCTGTCGGAAAACGATACTTCATCGAACAGCGTGCTCTCAGATTATTTACACGGTATACTATAAGTAGGAGGAAACACGGTACTACCTGATCCGGCGAGGAAAGCGAATTCAATGAAAACAGTAAGTGTTTTATTTATCATCACCGCTGCACTCGATCTGTATTCGGATACAATCAATGTACTTCGCCTGAAGGGACATACCGGTGCGAATGTCTATTCTTCTGTTGCCGAAAATGCATCGCAATTCGGTCCCGACAGCATTAACTATACGCAGTATACAGGGACGGTTACACTCAGTGAACTCAACAGCAGAAAACCCGATGTTCTCGTTATCAGTAATCCGTCCGGTGGTAATATCGCCTACTCGGAAGATGAAAAAAATGCCATTCTCGATTATCTTAATCAGCCGAACAGCGGAAAAGGAATACTGGGTGAAAGTTATGTTTTTAACAGTATCGGCGATACTCGGCCGAAAATGCATTTTCTCGGCCCGGTTTTCGGATTCCGTGAAGGCATAGTGTACGATAACTATGAAGTCAGTGGTAAGTTTTATTTTCTGCCGGAATATGAAGGTATCGATCTGTTCAACGGGTTCACGGAATCATTTCAGACGAGCGGATTTGTACGAGGCAATATCCCCGATGGCCATGGCTGGACGGCATATGATCTGAACAAAGCAGCTGTCGTTGCGTCCGATGCCGATTCTACCGCCATCATTTCCGTTTACGACGCGGAATATTATCGTGCAATCTATGTTTCCGTCTGGATGGCATACCAAGGTAGCATCGACGATCAGAATATGATCTATAACTGCTGGCGGTATATATATCACGGAAACGACACCTTCACTATCGATACGGTTACAAGACCGATTCTTATCCCCCTCACATCACCGTTAAAAAACCGTAAACCGGTTTTTTCATGGTATTCCTTTGACAGTGCTGACTATTACAACATTGTTATTGATACCACCGGAACCTTCGAGCATCCTGTTGTATTTGACAGTCTACAGGATACCGTATTCACGCCATCCGATGATCTGCCGTTCGGCAATATCCACTGGATGGTGATAGCGCATCCGGGCGAAATTTTTTCACGAACGGGACAGGTATATATTCAGCCCGATACCATTCCTTTTCTTGAACGATACAATGGCGCCGGAATCGACGATCGACGACCGTACTTCAAATGGAATACCGTACCGGGTGCGGGTTCTTACATTCTGCAATTCGACACCCTGTCTTCCTTCGCGGAACCGATGCAGGTTATCATACTCGAAGATACGTCGTTTCAACCGATTTTCATGGATTGCAGGAGCTATTACTGGCGCGTAAGTTGCGACCTCAATCCCGTCGCATTCAGTCCGGCTGACAGTGTGCGGATAGCATGTACGCGGTCTGCAGGAAAGTCTTCATATGCAGGAAAGAAAACCATAACAACCGTCAGGGCGGAGGTTCATAACGGGATGGTACGACTGCTGCTGCCCGAAGTGTTTCATAGTGCAAATCTCAGAATTGTTGCCCTGGACGGACGGCAGGTTGCATCGTTCGGTTCGATACGGACGAAAGAGGTTCGGTGGAATACCTGCAAAATTCAAAAGGGTTTGTACATAGTGGAAAGCAGAATTGACGGGGACCTTTGTTGCAGCAGGATCACGGTAATTAAATACTAACGAATATTGGCGCAAAAATGCAGCGGAATACTCCTTACAACAGTCGCCGTCAAAAGTGCAGCCGTAAATTTTTGCCCCGCAACGCATTACTACTGCAGTTCTGGCGGGTGCGGCGAACCTTTTATACTGGAGGCACGTCAGCCATGAAACGGATTTTTGTTGTTCTTGCGGTGTTGCAATTAGCGGTCACGGTCGTACATGCCCTTGATGCACCCACCATCATCAGTGCGGA
Source organism: Chitinispirillaceae bacterium (assembly GCA_016930275.1). Classification (GTDB taxonomy): domain Bacteria; phylum Fibrobacterota; class Chitinivibrionia; order Chitinivibrionales; family Chitinispirillaceae; genus JAFGNB01. The sequence goes on along the minus strand of JAFGHA010000072.1, from coordinate 34,757 downwards.
AGCACTGAGTGCAAAGAGCATCATGCTCTCGTGGAGAAACAACAGTACAGCATATACCGGAATCCTGGTTTTGCGGAACGTGGACGGGAGTGAAGGATTCGAGATACTAGCCGAAACGGAGGGAAACACCTCCACGTACCTCGATGATTCGCTGATGTCGAATACGCCGTATACCTACGCACTGGTTGCAGTTGCCGGTGCCGATACCAGTGATACGTCGAATATGTTGACAGGGTCTGCCGTAAACATGTGTACGGCCACGCTTGAAAGCTGTTTGGAAAATGAACAGGCAAGTATACTTAAACCGGGAATTACTTGGAATAACGATTCGAAACATATAGCAGTAACAGGAGGTAACAGGTAATACAGATGAACTTGCGGTAGAGATGGCGAACCGGATTTCGGGGTTCCTCGCATTGACCCCGCACCACTTCCCCACCCTACCCGGTTCCCGACAGCAGCTCCATCAGTTCCTCCCGCGAGAACCGTTTCACCGTTTCGGGATCGTCTTCCGACAGGGTCAGTTCGGCCAGTTCCCGTTTGCGATCAATAATCGCGGCGATCCGTTCCTCGATGCTGTTTTCAGTAACGAGTTTGAATACCTGCACGCCGCGCCGCTGCCCGATCCGGTGGACCCGGTCGGTGGCCTGGTCTTCCCGTGCGGCATTCCACCACCGGTCGTAGTGAATCACCACCGAGGCGGCCACCAGATCGATCCCGACTCCGCCCGCCTTGAGACTACCGATGAATACCCTGCAATCGTCGTCTTCGGCGAACCGGCGGAGCAGGTCGCCACGGTTACGTGAGCTGCCGGTGAGGGCAACGACCCCCGCGCCCAGTGACGCGCAATAATGTTTGAAAATTTCGACCATGTCGAGAAACTGGGTGAACACCACCACTTTCTCTCCCGACTCCAGGCTTTCTTCGAGGAGTTCCGTGAACAACTCCCATTTTCCCGATGCGAATTCAGGATAGTGCTCCCAGGAACCGGTCACGAGCGCCGGGGTATTGCAGAGCTGCTTGAGAAACGACATTAGACTGAAAATATGCATATACGGTATCGGTTCATCACTGTTTTTCAGCGTTTCCACCAGTTTACTCCCGCGTGTCGCCAGTGCCTCACTATAGAATTCCCGCTGCAGCGGACTTAATTGACAGTAGCGGATCGTCTCTATTTTGGAGGGCAGTTCGGTAAGTACCGCCTGCTTACGTCGACGGAGAATAAACGGCGCCACCCGGTGTTTAAATTGTTCGAGTAATCCGCCGTTTTCCATAACATCGAGTGTATCCGCCAATGCGGCCTGATCGGGAAGTTCCGCGGAGAAACCAGGCAGCACCAGATCGAACAGGGTACGCAGATCGCCGACACTGTTTTCCACCGGCGTTCCGGTCAGTCCCGCCGCGCAGCGCCACCGCAGCCGCATTGCCGCCTTGAATCCGGCGGTACTGCTGTTTTTAAGCTGCTGGACCTCATCGAACACCACCACATCGAAGTACCGCTCTTCGAGCAGTTCCGCATCGTTGCGCATGATGCCGTAGGTGGTCAGCAGTACATCACAGGACCCGCTTTCGGGCAGCGATCTGGTTGCCGCGGTATACTCCACCACCCGCAGTGACGGGGCGAACCCGTTGATCAGGCGTGCCCAGTGACTCATGACCGACGTGGGGCAAATCACGCAGAAGAGTGCGTTGCCCTCACGCTGCCGCTTTACCGCCCAGAGAAACGCGATTATCTGCACCGTTTTCCCGAGCCCCATCTCGTCGCAGAGCAGGCCACCCAGGTAATTGTCAAACAGGAACAGCAGCCACGCCACCCCCTTGTGCTGATAATCACGCAGCGACACCGAAAGATCTTCCGTCGGTGTGAACGGCTGCTCCGTTGTTCCCGAAAACATCTGCCGTATCTTTTTTATCAGGCGGCGGTCGCCGTCGAAATGCACATCGAGCGTTCCCCGCCCGAGCAGCAGCAGCGACGCTCCCGACAGGGTGACCGCTCCACTGCTTCCGATCCCGCCTGCCTGCGTAAGCGCCCATCTCACCCGTTCACTTTTCAGATCGACAATACACCCCGCAACAACACAGAACCGTTGCCGGTTGCGCCGTGCCTCATGCAGCACCGCGAGAGGCAGCGTATATGCTCCGCAACGATAGGAAACCGCAATCGTCCAGGTACCGTTCTCCATCGATTGCGGCTGAAGCTCCACGCGATCGAACAACCGGAGCACCGCCGCTCCCGTAATCCGCCCGAGGTCGTCTTCGAAAGCGTTGCCGAACAGGTCGATCTGCTGATGCCCAGCCGGATCGCCGGTCGCATCCAGCCTATCGAGGGAAAGCACGGTCAGGTTCTTTACGAGAAACCCGTCAGCTTCTCCGGCGGAAACGGCAATCTCCCGATTCCATCCCGTAGCGATCCGCTGCAGCGAAGCATACGTGAACCTGACGAACCGTTTGCGTTCGTGAATATAACAGAACTGACCGTAACAGAATCGGCTCTCGACCCCCGCCGCCACGCCGTCTGCAAGGTGCATTTCCGGTGAGAAATGGAGATCCCCCCCATGGGATACGGTGGTGTTAAAATAGAGTTCATATTCCTCTCCGGCGGGAGCGATCTTCCCGTTGTCCCACGAGAGCTTAAGCATACTGTCGAGTACCCCCGGGACCGCTTTGCGCGGCAGCATCACCTTCAGGACGGGAACATCCGCCGTAAACAGACACAGCTCCACGCTACCGGTGGTCGAATCAACAGCCGTTTCCGCCGACAGGGTCTCCTCTGGAAACTCCCGGAAGCAATGATAGGCGATACGGGTCCACAACCCCGCTTCTTCGAGCTGCCGCACCGTCCGGTGTCCGCCTGAGCGCATTGCCTGTTCATAATCACTCTCGACAAACGGCAGCAACCGGTCCATCAGCCACGCCCTGCTCATTCGCTCCCCCGGCAGGCAGCGGCCGATAAACCGCGCGCGGTCGGCACCTGCGGAAAGGTACGTCACCAGCAAGTCACTTCCCCGCCGAACCGAAAGCGGTGCAACGTTTTCCCCGACCATGTCGAACACGAGGTTGTCAAGGCTGTCGGTCCGTGTTCTGCTGATGCCATCGAAGAGTCGCCGTACCACCGACTGTTCGAATAGAGCAGCATGCTCGACACCGCTGTCCTTCGTGTATGTTTCGGACAGCAGACGTGCGTGTTCACACACCGGATTTTTTCCACGGCAGCAGCTGCAGAAAAGCCGGTGACTCTTTTTACCATTTGCAGCGGGAATCAGGATGGTTTCGTGGTCATCGGAATCTTTTTCGGGAACGAGGACAAATGCGTTGCGAAAAAATTCGATCGTGGAAGAGAGGGTCGCTGTCAAATGGATCAGCCTTTATCTGATGGATACTGTCGTTACCGCTTCAATCGTGTTGAAAAATAACTTTCCGAACCGGGTCGGACAACCCGTCCGATCGCAACAGCCGGTTCCGTTTTCGACACCGTACACGGCGGGGATTGATCACATATCAGAGAAAACTGTCGTAACAATTACACATTTTCCCACGCACCGACGAAAAAAGAAACCAGATGGTCTTTTACCATCTTTCGATGCCACGTGTTCTTGTTTTTCTCTCCTGCGTTGAATCGGCAATTCAGGCACGGGCAAAAGCGAAGCTGAACCTCCTTCGATAAGGAACGTTATAATGAATAAGGAACTTATAAGCATACTTCGACGCCGGTCGCGGCAAATAGTTGACTAAAGATTATGCGAGGATATATTCCGTTGAGACCATCGCCTTTTCATGCAGCTTCTGTACGGTTCTGTACTGTCTCTTGATCTTTTTGAGATTGTGGGCTGTTTGTCGCCAACCGTCCGTTTCGGTCAACTCACAAAGACGATTGGTCAGTTGCATGGTCTTGCGTCACAGATATCGATTTGTCCCATCTGCATCTGCTCGCGGAGTATTTTTCTCATGATTTCCGTCCGGCGAAGTTTATTGATTATCGGCAGTGTCTTTTACTGTTTTACGCGATAAAAATACATCTTGCTCTATAGTCAATCATTTATTCGTCGGACTTTTTTTCAGTAACTCCCTGATTTTATTGGGCAGTAAGCCTTTCCGGACAGACACTAAATATATCATATCTTTCACATACCGTGAAATTGAAATGTATCGGATTCCAAATCAAATTTTCGGCAACATTCTTCAATTTACCGTAACACTATTCACGCCTTGTAAGCAAAACTGCTTTCAGTTCCACTACCTGTCCGGGATCCACTCAACGGCAAAAAATCATCCGACATTCAATTTCCCGTTTCGGATAAATTATATTTGTGCTCTTGATGCTTCGTTGCATCAACCCAAAAAATACTATAATTAGTGTACTCATCCTGTAACTTCGGAGTTATGCATGAAAGGAATCATCCTCGCGGGAGGTTCCGGTACCCGGCTTTATCCCGTTACCATCGCGGTCAGCAAACAGTTGATGCCGGTGTACGACAAACCGATGATCTACTACCCGCTCTCCATTCTCATGCTCGCCGGTATCCGGGAAATTCTGATCATCACCACCCCGGAAGATCAGGACGCATTCCGAAAGCTGCTCGGTGACGGAAGTCAGTGGGGGCTCTCGCTTGAATATGCGGCACAACCCCGTCCGGAGGGACTCGCCCAGGCTTTTATCATAGGTAAAGAATTCGTCGGTACCAGCCCGGTGGCTCTTATCCTCGGCGACAATATATTCTGGGGACACGGCCTGATTGAAAATCTCGGTGAGGCAGTGAGCAGAAAATCCGGTGCAACCGTTTTCGCCTATCGTGTGACCGACCCGGAACGGTACGGTGTCGTCGAAATCGATAAAAACGGCACAGCCCGATCGCTCGAAGAAAAACCGGCGACACCGAAATCGAACCTGGCCGTAACCGGGCTCTACTTCTACGATCACCGGGTGTGCGACTATGCGGCCGCTCTCAAACCATCACCACGGGGAGAGCTTGAAATCACCGATCTCAACCGCCGGTACCTGGAGCAGGGTGAACTACAGGTGGTAACGCTCGGCCGCGGAATCGCGTGGCTCGACACCGGCACCCACGAATCGATGCTGCAGGCCGCTGAATTTGTGGAAACCATTCAGTCCCGGCAGGGACTCAAAGTGTCCAGTCCGGAGGAAATCGCCTTCCGCAGGGGGTACATTTCCATCGATCAGCTCGAAAAACTCGCTCAACCGATGCTTAAAAATCAGTACGGACAGTATCTTATCAGTGTCGTTAAAAACGCCTCAGCAGAAAACTGACAACCATGGAATTTATCGCGACTGATATCAGTGATCTCTATGTACTCCAGCCGAAGGTCCACGGCGACCATCGCGGTTTTTTTCTCGAATCCTATTCGAAGGAAGTGTTTGATAAAGCGGGAATCGCTGCAACATTTATTCAGGATAATCACTCCTGCAGCGCATCGACCGGTGTACTGCGCGGACTCCACTTCCAGAAACCGCCTTTTGCCCAGACGAAATTGATACGGGTTACCCGCGGAAGCATACTCGACGTTGCGGTTGACCTGCGGAAGGATTCACCGACGTTTATGCAGTGGCGGAGTTTTGAACTGACGGAGGATAATTTCACGATGCTGCTCGTACCTGCCGGGTTCGCTCACGGATTCTGCACCACTGCACCTGATACCCATGTACAGTACAAAGTCGATGCGCCGTATGCACCCGAGTCGGACAGCGGAATCCGCTGGAACGATCCGCAGATCGGTGTTGCATGGCCGATCACCGAGCCGGTGCTCTCCGTCAAAGACGCGGGGCTGCCGTTTCTCAAAGACAATCCGTCGCCCTTCTGACCCACGCATCCTGGAGCACGCACTTTGTCCGACCACGTACCTGACCGTCACCCTTCTCTATGGTTACTGCTCCGCGCTATACTCGGTTACAGCTTTTATTTCGCTTCGAGTTTCGCCTTCATCGGAGCATTGCCGCCGCTCCTTCTGTTTCTGGGGTGGAACCGGTCGTGGCGGCAATGGTTCATCGAAGAGATGTTCCGGTTATCCAGCTATTTTCTTTCCCGTGTCTATCTACCGTTTCTGGGCATCTACCGAGTTGTTGAGGAAAGCGGTTTTCAACATACCAGCCCGTCACAACCGGCGGTTATCGTTGCGAATCACCGCAGCAGAATGGACGCGCCGTTTCTGCTCCCGGTGCTTAAAAAAACCGGAGTCGTTATAAAATCCAACTATGCACGCAGACCGTTTTATGCGACCCTCGTCAAACATCTTAATTTCATCAGTGTCGACCCTTCGTCACTCAACTCACTCACCGAATCGATGAAACAGTGCAAAGCGCTGCTGCACAATGGAACACGGCTGCTGGTGTTTCCGGAAGGGACCCGCGCCGGTGGAAACCGCATGGGAGAATTCAAGGATCTCGCCTTCCGCATGGCGATCGACGCCGACGTACCGATAATCCCGGTGGTTATTCATACGACGTTGCCGTTTATGACGAAAGTGCGGGGAAGTATTTTCCCCCCGCACCGGTTCTCAGTCACCATCCGCATGCTGCCGCCCGTGCACCGCACTGCGGGAGAACGTGCCGGGGAATATGCGGCACGCGTACGTAAACTGATCGAGGAACATCTGCGGGAACTCGACAAAGGAACGGTCTGGGAAACACTCGGATCGGCTGCGGATACGTCCCGGAAGCTCCGTACCGCAAAGGATATCGCCGCAGCAACGCCACTATCCTCTCCGGCAAAGGATATATCATGAGCGAAAAATACACCTTTACTCTCGACGACATTCTCGGCATACTGCCCCACCGGCCCCCGTTTCTTTTTGTCGACCGTATCACCGAAATGGTACCCGACAGGCGGATCACCGGCGAGCGTGTTCTCCGGCCCGACGAACCGCATTTCGCCGGTCACTTCCCGGGAAAACCGATCATGCCCGGTGTCCTGGTCACCGATGCGCTCGCGCAAACGAGCGGACTGCTGTGGGGTTTCACGAAAGTGGTGAAGAACAGCGGCTCGACATCCGAACCGCCCGAACTGTTCTACCTCGCGGCAGCTTCGATGAAATACGTCGCTCCCGCCCTGCCGGGTGATACGTTACGCCTGTATGCCGAAACGGAACGAACGTTCGACCGGCTGCACAGCTACACCGTCGAAGCGACCTGCGGCAGACGGGTAATCGCAAAAGGCAATCTCACTCTCGCTATGATGGAAGAATCCGACTGACCATGCTGATACTTACCGCCTACCCACGAAAAGACGGATTCACCCGCTACTGCACCGATCTGTTCATGAGGGGTGTCCAACAGACCGGCATTCCCTTTACGGTTATCGACCTGACCGCCACCGGTATAGAATTCCTACAAAAGCCCCGCCGCAACCAGCGCCGCAATCGTCCGCATTATTCCGGTATAGGCCCGGGAACGGTTGAGTATGAAAACAAGACTGATCAGCAGCATGACGATCACCATAACCAGCAGCCCTTCATCCGGCCGGGATTCCAGAAAATCCTTCAGACCGAATAACGGCTATAACAGGTACCATGATCATGAGACAGAGCGAAAGGAAACGTCGCTTCAACCGTTCTTCACGGGTGGTGGTATCAAGAAGCGACACCGATGGCGATGTCCGGTTCTGTTTCATTCCAGTTTTGTTCCGCATATCAGAACGAATACCTCCGATGCCGATTCGGGAAACGATCGTTCACTGCATTGAGAAAAAATGATCGATATCTATTTCACCAGTTTTGAAATTTCCTTGAATGCCGTATGACGGGAAGTGCGCATGAGTTCAAACAATATCGATTCGACCGTTGTTGCGCGACACCCTTCCTCTCTCATTCGCTGCAGCGCGATCTTCCGGTCGAATTTCCGGCGAGAGGAAACAGCATCGGCCACTATAACCGGTTCAAACCCTTCCGCTTTCAGATCGAGCGCAGTCTGAAGAACGCATACATGTGTTTCAATTCCCGCGATCAGTACGGTTTTTTTCCCGATTTTTTCTAATTGTGTGACTACCGCAGGTTCATCACAGCAGGAGAATGCCGTCTTTTCAATAGTATTGCCACCTGTGGGTAATGAACTGACAGCTGTTACGGTTTTCCCGAGTCCTGACGGATACTGTTCCGTGACCAGCATCCGTATACCAAGCGCAGACAACCCCTTTATCAGAATCGTACACCTGTCGAGCAGGGCCTCCGACTCATGCATGTGGGGCAGCAGCCGTTGCTGAAGGTCGATGATGATCGCGGTCGTTTTTTCCGGTAAAATCCGCATACAATTCCTTTCATCAACAGAAACAAGATACTTTATGCCCTGAAAAAGGTTCATTTTTCCCACAGTTCATTTTTCCCACAGATGCATCAGGTGATTACTCGCAGTGAGCAGAAAAACCTGTTCATTTCGTCCCAATAGTATATTTGATGCTCAACAAGGAAAATCTCTCTATGACTAACCGATCTATTCGGTTTCTGCTCCGATACCGATGGCCGATACTTACACTGGTTGTGCTTTCGCTGATCACCGGCGGTTACCTGATCACCACCATCAATGTAGATAACGATACTTTCAATGCCGTACCTCCCAACATCAAGCCGCGGATTGATTATGAACGGCTGAAAAAAGAGTTTCCCGCACCGTTCAACATTCTCTTCCTTGCGCAATTCGAACAAGGAACACTTTCCGAAAAAATAGACTCATTACGCTCCTGGCGAGGGCAATTCGGCTCACAACCGGGTGTCACGGCGGTTACCGACCTTACCAGTCTGCAGGTACCGGTAAAAAAGGGATTTCTGGGACTGAGCAGCACGCTGATAGTCCCGCCGGATTCCACCATCGATGAGGCGAAGGTCCGTTCTCTGGTCGAAGCCAATCCGGAATTCTGCCGACTGTTTATTTCCGATGACGAAAAAGCTCTCGGTATGATCATTGCCATAGACTGGAAAGCCGACCGAAACGCCATTCTCGACATGATGACCGCCAAAGTGCATGCCATAAACACCTCCCCTGCAATCAAAACCTACATAACCAGTGAGGGTGCGGTCTCCTACTTCATCGACAAAGCGATGCACCACGATTTCAAATTACTCCTGCCGATCTGTTTTGTGCTCATTTTCCTGCTCCTCTACCGGGTGTTCAGGAATATGCTGCACGTAGCCGCCTCAGTCTGCGCCGTTACTGCAGCCTTGATCTGGACCTTCGGAATTATAGGGTTTCTGGGTATCCCGTTTACTATTGTCACGTCAATCATACCGGTCATCGTTTTCCCGATCGGCGTTGCCGATGCGATTCACCTTATCCGGTCCTTTAAGGCAGCCGCTGAACGAAAAGGTGCCACCACACAGTCCGCACTCACTACCACCTATCGTGAGCTGCTTACCCCGTGTCTGCTCACCTCACTTACCACATCGGCGGGATTTGCCTCTTTCGTGTTCTCACCCATACCGTGGAACCAGACCTTCGGGCTCTTCACCGCCATTGCGGTCCTGCTCTGCTACGTGTTCAACATCGTACTTCTTCCACTCTTTCTCTCGTTTGAAAAAATCAGCAGTATCTCCACCGCGATCGAAACGACTGAAGAACGGCTGCTCGACCGTTTCTGGAACGGATTCATTCATCTTACACTCGTGTCGAGGGAATGGATGTTCGTCATTCCCGTACTGGCGATACTCTTTGTTATCGGTGTCAGGGCCACCCGGGTCGAGAATAATTTCATGATGATGCTGCCGCCGGGAAATGAACTGCGAAAATCCGATACCTTCATGGCGGACCATTTCGGGGGGACCCGTTTCTTTTCCGTGATGCTCGAAAAAAAAGAAGGTACAATCACCACCGAAGACGACTGGAAACGAATCGACACGTTCTCCACGTTCATCGACAGGCAGGAGGGAGTGGGAAACGTCGCCTCCCTGATACCGCTAATCACCCGGGTAAGCGAACTGCTCACGAAAAACCGTTTTTCGGCTGCTGCAGTCAAACTGATTACCGCACCAGGGGGAGGAGCGGGAAAGTCCTACGGAAAGTTCCTTGCAAATTTTCTCTCCGCAGACCGGCACCGGACCCGCATTCAGGTGATCTGTCGTAATGAAAGTGAAATCCTGACCCTGACCATTGCACGGAATATCGAGCACTACGTGGCGGAACACCTGTCCGGGTACACGGTTCTTGTCAGCGGACCGGCAATCCTGGGCGAGGCGATGAGTTCCATACTGATGGAAACACTGCTTACCAGCCTGATCGCCACAATCATCCCGGTGTTCTTCTGCATTGTACTGTTTTTCCGGTCGTTGCGGATCGGCATCTACTGCAGCATCCCGATAGTGCTGCTTATGGGCTTTGTGTACGCGATGCTGGGACTCTGCGGTATATCGATCAATATAATCACCGTCGTGATCATGAATACCTGCATCGGTATCGGCATCGATTATGCCATTCATTTCGTTTCCGGATACCAGCATGCGGCCAGAGTCACCCCCAACCGGTTCGATGCGCTCGCCGCAACCATCCGGCTGAAGGGAACCCCGATTCTCTTCAACACGCTAGTGGTAGGCGTTGGATTCTGCGTTCTGTTAGTCTCCAGCTTTCCGCCGATTCGAGATTTCGGTCTCCTGGTTTTCATCTCGATGTTCGTTGCCGCCGGATCCTGCATTTTCATCATCTCGCTTGCCATCTCCCGGTTCGGTCTCCCCGTTCCCCCGCCACGAAAGGGACAGCCATGAATCGTATCACCCTGTTTATAATCTGTATTTGCACTGTAGTCGCTTTCGCCGAAAAGAAACCGGTTAAAAAACCGGTACGTTCACTCAACGGCACCTGGTGCACCGGTGAGGACGACGGAATGCTGCTGACCTTTTCCGGTACCGACACGTTAACGATCACCAGTGCTTCGGATGAATCCATGGGTGGCAGCGGAACCTATCTCCACACCGACAGCACTTTTTCCGCAACCCTGAAAAACGGCGACCTCGTACTTTCCATGAAATACCGGTACCGCTGGAAGGGAAACGATACTATCCTAGCAAAGGCGACCATGTTCACCATCGACGATGAGTCTGTTGATTTTCCGGAGGAGTGGATGAGTATGGGAAGATGCGAAAAAAAATAATCTGCTCTCCGTTTCTGCCAATCTGCAGAATTCCCGTTCAATTATACGGAGCAATCGATATCCCGATCCGTACCCATGTATATCCGTATTTCGAACACTATTCCGCTATATAATCACTAATCTCGGAAATATTTTCAATCGACCGACGGAAAAAACAGCGAGCTTGTTTCCCGAAAACAAGGTTCCATTTTCCAATGACAAACAACACCCTTCCTCGTTCAAGGAGACCGGATGATACCTGCATTGAGATGCGCGTTAGTCTGTTCACTGGTGATGCTGACGATGGCCAGAAATAGTTCAGCTATTGCACCGGTTGCCGGTTTCCGGATCAGTGGCCGGAAAGTTCTTGACGCACGGAACAATGAGTTCATCATGCGCGGCGTCAACCATGCGCACACCTGGTATGAGTCACAGCTCACCACCGCACTGCCCTCGATCGCCGCCACCGGTTCCAACTGTGTCCGGGTCGTTCTCAGCAATGGAAAGCACGCGGAAAACTGGGGAAAAAACAGTGCGAGTGATGTAGCCGATGTGATACGGCTCTGTAAGCAGAATAAACTGATCGCCGTGCTTGAAGTGCATGACTGCACCGGTTACCCTGAAAAGCAGGGATCCGCCCAGCTCAGTACGGCCGTTGATTACTGGATTGAACTGAAAAACGAACTCATCGGCCAGGAAGGCTATATTATCATCAACATCGCCAACGAACCGTTCGGGAACAACGTTACGGCCTCCACCTGGATCGACGAACACAAAAACGCGATCAAACGGCTCAGAGAAAACGGATTCAAACATATGCTGATCGTTGATGCCGCCAACTGGGGACAGGACTGGGAAAAGATCATGCAGGCCAACGCTCAGGAAGTATTCGATTCAGATCCCGACAGGAACATCCTCTTCAGTATTCACATGTACGATGTGTACGGAGATGCGAACACCGTCAGTTCCTACCTGCAATCATTCGTTGATAAAAACCTGCCGCTCATTGTCGGCGAATTCGCCGCAGATCACGGAAGCAGCGATAAAAATGTCGACGAGGAAACGATTCTGCAGAAGTGCAAAGAGTACGGTATCGGCTACATCGGCTGGTCGTGGAAAGGAAACAGTACCGGCCTTACAAGTCTCGACATCGCTCTACAGTGGAACGGCAGCAGCCTCTCCTCCTGGGGGAACACGCTTATCAACAGTGCTGACGGCATTAAAGCGACTTCACGAATCGCGACCATTTTCACCACCGATGTGCCATCTGCCTCAATGAGAACCTTAAAAAAATTCAACCACTCCGTTTCGCGTCTGCCTGCAGGCTGGAGTATTACCCTGCAGACGGAAACTTCATCCCGGCTGCAAATTACGCTGTTTGACATGACGGGCGGTACGGTGTATTCCCGTAATCTGGTTACAGCCCCGGATTGCCGGCATTCGGTGAACATTTCATCCACGCGACTTCCGGCAGGAGTGTATCTCATGAAAATCGCGGATGCGGCCGGAGCGGTGACCGTTCCGCTTGAATTGCATTGACCTGATCAGACGTCTTCACCAGCGAACATCAATCCCACAAACCCCGCAATTGTGATTTGACGTCAATTGAAGTATTGATGTCAACTGCAGTATCACCACCGTCGCAACCGGGTGCAGCAACCTGCTCCATGGTTTCCACAACACCGGCAGAGAAAAACCTGCTGCACTGCCCGTATATATGCCCGTCGGAAAATCCCTGCGGCCGTGAGTAGAACCGCATCGGCCAGGTGACGTACAGATGATCCCGGGCACGAGTCATCGCAACGTACGCGAGGCGAAGTTCCTCCTCTATCTCATCGTCCGATCCGGTAGCCATATCCGACGGCAGGCACCCGTCCGCCGCATGAATGAGATACACCGCATTCCACTCACATCCTTTGGCAGAGTGAATGGTGGAAAGCACGAGATGGTCCTCTTCACGGGAGGGAACACCGGCGAAGTCGCTGGTGGAATTGGGCGGATCGAGTGTTATTTCGGCGAGAAAGCGGCTGCGTGAACGGTACTGTCCCGCAAGTTCGATAAGATGTTCGATGTCGTTCCGGCGCGGTGCCGCATTTTCGTAATTCTTCTCGAGAAGCGGCAGGTAGAGCTTTTGCACCCGGTCAAGCTGTACCTGCAGAGATGATTCACTGCCGCAATCGCTGAACATCCTGCCGAGCGGCATGAGTTCACGGGATATTTTTGGAGAAACACCGGCTTCTGACAGTACGGTCGCATTGAATGCTCTGGATGCGACATGCGCATATACCGCCGAGGCAGTTGACGGACCGACGCCGTCGAACAGCTGAAGTACCCTAAACCAGGCGATCTCGTCCCGGGAGTTTTCGAGCAGTCGCACCAGCGATATGAAATCCTTGATATGAGCGGCCTCGAGAAACTTGAGTCCTCCCCATTTGTGAAAGGGGATCTCCCGCCGGATGAGTTCGAGTTCGAGCGCCGCGGAGTGTGATCCGGCCCGGAAGAGCACCGCCTGCTCCCGCAGCGCGATACCTTCTTCGTAATGGCGGAGTACCTGCTCCACGATGGTCGTCGCCTCGTGCGCTTCATCGTTGCAGGTGACAAGTTTCGGTCGTTCTCCCCCCTCACGGGTCGAAAAGAGCGTTTTTGAAAACCGGTTTTTCGCCTGCCCGATCACCTCGTTCGTGGTTACCAGAATCGGTTCACACGAACGGTAATTGTGCTCCAGCAGTACTGTTTTCGTGCCCGGAAACAACGTTGGAAAATCAAGCATATTGCGGACCATGGCAGCCCTGAAACTGTAGATGCTCTGCGCATCGTCCCCAACTACCATGATGTTCCGGTTGGTTTTCCGCATTCCCTCGAGGATATCCGCCTGCAGCCGGTTGGTATCCTGATACTCATCAACCAGCACATGATCAAACCGCTCTCCGAGCTGTTTTGCAGCTGCACTATCTGAAAGAAGAAACCTCCAGTAGACAAGAAGATCATCGTAATCAAGAATACTTCGCTCCTGTTTGAGCGATACATACTCCCGGAATATCGTCTTCAATTCCTCCTGCCAGCGTTCACACCATGGATACCAGTGTTTGAGAATATCGTCGAGTTCCTCACCGGAATTAATACGGCGTGAATAAACCGCCAGAAGCGTTCCCTTACGGGGAAAACGTCCCTTCACTTTTTTATCAATTACCTTGTGCCGGATTACCTGCAGCATGTCCTGTGCGTCACTCTGGTCCATGATGGTGAATTCGGGAGCGAGATCAAGCACTTTTCCGTAGATCCGCAACAGACGGTTTGCAATGGCATGAAACGTGCCACCCCACACCTGTGACGTAACCGAAGCGCGATCACCGAGTATCGAAGCGGCACGGTTGAGCATTTCACGCGCCGCCCTGCGGGTGAAGGTAAGCAGCAGAATTTTTTCGGGAGCAACACCTTTTTCTATAAGATGAGCAACCCGGTAGGCCAGTGTGCGCGTTTTTCCGCTTCCCGCTCCGGCAACGACGAGAAGCGGTCCCTCTCCCCAGAGGACGGCTTCGCGTTGCTGCTCGTTGAGTTCCTGCAGGTAATCATGTTGTGCCATAGGTGAGAAAATAGCTTCTGAATTTTCATCTGACTAAACGTTCTTCAGGGAAGCCTGATCATCTATCACAGGTTATTCATGTCGACAACCATGTAATCGGAACCACTCTCACCCGGACATATCGACTATACTTACTTCGTGAAACGGTGAACGGTAGTAATGAAACTTGCCGTGAAAAGGAATTTTATCGGCTGTATATGAACGATCGGTATACGATTCCATCTCCCGTTCGCAAACCGGCAATGAACAACCCGCTGCCGGGAGACAAACCACTCCGCTCATCCGGCGACAGATCGAATTCGTGGGTACCTTCCGGGAACCTTCGGGACTTTTCAGCAAGTAATCGGCCATCGACAGTGCTGAGCGAAAAGGTAACCGGTGCGGACCGGTTCAGACTGAAGTGCGCCCTTACCCTTTTCTGCAGAACAGTAATGTAAAAAGCCTGAGAAACTGCAGATCTCACCATTTTCTCCGGTTTGGTCGTATGCGCCGGATATTTTTCGGCAAGGAGTTTTGCCGCATTGTATTTCACACTCCGCTCCGGGTCGGTGATGTCATCAGTAAGTCCCCAGCAGCCGTAACGGGTATAGGCACTGCTGAGCGTAAACTGCATCGCGAGATTACCGCCGACCTGAAAAAAGGCCTCATCAAAATTGTAGGTCCAGACCGCGGCCATTTCCTCGTCGCGTTCCGCCCGGATCCGGTTGGCAATATTGTCGGTACTGCCTCCGCCGTGGTCCGGCCCGCCCTCATAGGAGCAGTAACCGCCCGGCAATCCGTATTCCTCTGCAGTCGCAACCCACTGTACTCTTCCGGCCTCGTCGGTCTCGCCCGTTTCATCGATCTGAGCGTCAATAGCCTCCCGGCACTGGGCCAGAATATCAGCCACACTTTCTCCCGCATCGGCCCCGGCTCCGAAATAGGTCTGACTGGCAATCGCGTAGAGATACTCTTCCGGCGGTCCGACCGTCTCGGTAAGGTAATCGAGCATGGGAACCACCCACCATTTGAGCATCGGTTTGTGACTGCAGAGTACCACCCTGACCCGGTTGTTAAGTGCGTCTTCTCCGAATACCTCTCTGAATATTCCGGCAATTTCGGCCGTGCGCCGGGCATGGTTCTCATGTTCACCGATACCCAGTTCATCGGCCTGAGCCTGGTTGTATAAACTCTGTTCAAACCCCGGAGCAGTGTTCCAGACTTCGTTGCTGCTTTCAACATACAGATGCAGAGAACCGCCGAGGCTGTCCCTGAATAGTTCCGCCAGCCCGGTGACATACTCACTGTCCGCAGAAACCGGCACATTGATCCAGGGATCCATACCGGTGAGGTTGCAGAGTTCGATGACATACTCCCAGGAGCCGCCGTCTGTTTTGCCGATGGGATCGATCCGGCTCTGAGAAGCGTCGGTTTTTCTTTTGCGGTTTTCCCATCGGGTCACTCCCGGATAATCCGGATCACGGCCGTTGGTCATCGAGAAATTCATGAAGCGTATCGTCGAAAAGCGGATCCCGGTAAGTGCGGCGATGAACTCATCGGTAAATGTTTTATCGGTTGAAAGGTCGTAACCGGGTCGGTACATTTTAAAATCGGTGAATCCCGATCCCGTGGAGCTTTCCGGTATCCGTTTGGTTTCGGTGAAATCGATCAGAAAAAATCCGTGATTGTCACCGGGAGGTCCTGCGACGACGAAATCGAAGGTGGTGGTATTGGTCGTCTCATCATACTGCAGTGCCGCGACACTGCCGCCACTCACACCACGTACCTCAGCGCTTCCGGTAAAGGAACATTTGTACGTACCGCTCATATCCACACGATAGACCTCCGGATCATCGATATCGCCGTTCCACTCAGCCACCGGCCGGTAATCGAGCACATACCGTGCATCGACCACCGGCCATCCCTGTGAATCGACCTCCGCAGCACTCAGCTCCCCACCTTCACCCGCTCTGCTCCAGCGGTAGTTTTCCTTGACTATATCGACAAAGGTCCCGCCCCGTTCCGCGAAATCGATATTGACCCCGAGATAACCGGCGATGGCGGCAGCGACTGAAAAAAGCACTATCGCGAATGTAGGTCTCATGCTGTTCAAAGGTGTACTCCTTTCCTGGAGGCGATCTACGCAGACCTATTCTGTTATACGACGGTTTCCGCGCATGCATACTCGGCGCAGGTTGACACCCACGTGTTATGACTGACGCAATATGATCCGGCAACCATTACCTCATCCTTTCGGGCGGGCTGTCCGGTATCATTGGTGGTATGAAAGGTCCGCTCCATCCATTCAATTGCTTCAATTACCAATCGGTTGATTTTCACTTCACCGTTGTTTTCCAGGACCTCCAGGGCACGCGCCCTGATATGCGGATCGGTATGATATATGCGTGGAATCACCGGACCGATCACCCGGGTGCGATCGAGCAGTACCACCATATGTACCAGAGTATCGATACGAATCGAAATGAGTTCTTCACGAATTGCAAAAGAAAGCAGCGCCATACGACTCGACCGGCTTTCGGTAAGAACCTGCAGTGACTTTTTTTCCCATTCGACGGCTTTGAGTTCCCGTTCCGCCACCTGTGCGAGCAGACGAAGTGTCCGTTCCGAGAAAGCAACTCTGTTTTTACGAAGTGCCTGCAACAGGCAATTGCGGGAAACAATGTTTCCCTTTTCGATACCGTACCGCCACACGTTTTCATGTATTGACGGAAGAATATTAGTGAGTGCCGAAATAATTTTTTTTCGCTGCATTCCGTCACAGGCTCCTGATAGTTGCAACAGCAGCACCAGCGACCGATCTACCTTTTTCTTGCCCAGTGCCGTTATCACCTGCTGCTTAACCGATTCGGCTGCAAAACAATGTTTCATCTGTTTGCGACAGAACGCTTCGAGGAGTTCCATTACCCACTCGTCATCAATCTCTCCCAAAGCGTATATCGCACTCGCGCAGTCTTCGGGGATATTTCCGTGCACCATTTTCGAAAGCAGGCGAATGTACAGATCCTGCTCTTGGCTATCTGACACATTCCATATGGCCAGCATGGCATTAATCCGTACCCTTCTGTTTCGGTGATCAATAAGAGGGATGATACATTCTCTGAGGTCGGGTGCATTGCACTGTGCAAGCGCCGCCACCGCATTTGCGACTACCCGGTCGTCATCATCTTTGAGATATGATTTAAGCCGGTCTGCCACGAGTGATTCAGAAAAGCCACCGAGGGTGATTATTATACTTGCCCGTAGTTTCGGATCTGCATGATGCATATACTCGAGCAGCACCGAAGCGGCATCCTCGGTTTGTACCGAAGCGATAATTTCGATCAGAAACTTCTGTACTTCGAAATCCTCATGATCGAGCTGTTTAACCAGAAACGACAGGATGTCCTCATCGCCTGAAAAATTAAATCGTTCAAGCAGCATACCACGTTTGCCGTCGGAAATTCCCGTCAGATACCTGGTAAGTGTTTTCGTATATGCCTTCTTGAGAAGGATTGTCTGAAACAATGCGGCAATAGCAATACCTACCATGATAATCATGTGTACATGCGTTGAAAGCCGTGTTACTCCCCAGAGCAGCCAGCATCCGGCCACTATCATTGCAACCGGTTTAACGACCCCTTCAATCAGCAGTTTTCCTCTTCCCCGTAACTGTTTCGGCAGACTGGAGAAGAAGAGCTGAAAATTTGGAGAAAAAAACGCATCAAAAAAAGCCACTCTGATACCCATCCCGATTATTACCGTCCAGAAAAGCATCCGTCCTGTTCCAGGAAAGGTACCACTCACCAGTGCAAGTACCAGAAACACCGCAAGCAGCGCAGAGGGAAGCAGCAACATGGAACGGGTCGATCCGAGCTTTCTCAACAGTATTCCCGCCACTCCTACCTGGAGTATACAGGTAGAAAGCATGCTCACCCCGTTGAAGTGTCCTAAAAATGCGGCAATCGCTCCTGCCCCTTTAAAGGCATCTTTTACATGATGATAAAAAACAAGGTGCTGGTTAAGGAGAAGAAAAAATACCAGAAAGTAAAGCAGCGACATACTTCGCAGCAACGGTTCGTCACGCAACAGCAGTAACAGAGAAAACCCCGGACGTACCGCAGTCTTCGTATCCGAAATCCCGCTCTGCCGGCGTGAAACGGCGCGATACTGTTTCCGCAACGGAAAAAGCAGCATACCGGCTGCAACAGCGAGTCCCGCCCAGACAACAAGCAGATTCTCCACCGGGAACAACCGCATAAGTCCCGGTATCGAAAATGATACGGCAATGGCCCCGATGGTTCCACCGGCAGCAATAACCGGAAAATCTCTGGAAGCGCTTCTCGAATCGATCAGATCATTCGCAATCGTCCAGAACAGCAGAAAAAAGAGAATTTTACTGCTGTACGCGTAGGAAAAAAGCGGAAGGAAAATAAAATCCCAGTGCGCCGCGACCGCACCACGCAGCAGGAACAGTACACCTCCGTGAACCAGCAGAGCCCGGAATATGAAATTCCACCGGTCAATACGGTCGACGATCGACAGCATTCCCGCCGAAAAGAGAAACAGTACCGCCGCATTGACCAGAAACATCTTCGGGATAAACGATGCCCCGAAACGGGCCAGAAGCAAAGCTTCGGCCGTTGCGTCGCCCAGAATCGCCGCAGCGAAACAGACGAGCAGCAGCACAAACAGTTTATTACGTGTTTGCCGGGAAATATCAGCATTCATACTATGAAAGAGTATATCATTCAGACGGAGGGATGGTAATCAGAATTGGTTGTTCCCCTGTAGAGAGACACGGCCGTGCGTCGCTACACCTCCGGTGAATTCCCGGGGGTCAGAAAACCGATTGACCCCATGTAGTGAAACAGACTCCGTACCGGGATGTTCGTCTCGTCAAAGGTACCGTCAATCGCCTGCTCAAGTTCAATCAGTGCCCGCTCAATCAGATACAGACGGAGCAGCGCCCCTGTTTCAGCGGCAGTCGCGGTGACAAGCCCTGTTCCCTTCATGGAGTCGAGATACGCGCTAACAAATGCTTCGGCCATATCGGCTGCCCAGAGCTGATCTTCCGGCAGCAGTTGCTGTCGGTCTTTTTCATGAATATGAACATTATGAAAAAGTGCATGATGTGCCACCGCATAGAATGAATGAATCATAGTCGCGATATCCCTGATAGGAGAGCGTTTCAGCCGGCGTTCACTCAGCGGCAGTCGATCCAGCCCCTCAAAATCACACACCCGGTACTGTTCATCCATCACCATAATCTGCCCGAGATGATAATCGCCATGAATCCGCATTCTGACTGCATCGAGTTTCTCCTGGAGTATCGCCATATACATATCAAGCAATTCTTTCTTTCTGCTCAGAAGAGATTGCATTTCCATGGCATGTCCTGGCGACATATTCTCCAGAGATGCCTCGATGCGGGAAAATACCCGATGTGTCAATCCGCGCATCGACTGGTAGAGACTGCGCTGATACAGCGCGGAAAAGGGCTCGACACAGAAATCAGATGATTTGTCTGCAGCGAGCAGTTTATGCATATCAGCGGTCAGAGTACCGACATGCCTAATCCGTTGACGGAAGATACCATCTTCTGCCGCACCCCCCGGTTCCGTATTCTGCAGGGAACCCTCACTTCCGGGAACTACCACGTCATACTTTCCATGACGGTTCGCAAGTGTCACCTCCAGATGATGTGAAACCGCTTCGGTGGCGGAGTACCAGAGCGTCCGGGAATGATTGAAGTAGGCGGTGCAGAAACCGAGTGCATAATTCACCGCATCTTCGCCCCGATACTGCAGAGCACCGATATATCGGGCACAGACCGGAACCGGAGATTTCGACACCTTCCGGTGAAGTTCGATTTCCGGATGAATACCTTCGTCGATCCTCCGGAACATTTTTACGAACCACCGGTCGCCCAGCGTGATACAGGTATTACGTTTTCCCACTTTGACAACTCGCAGCATTGCAGTAGCAGAAATACCGTCGCTGTTTTTCCTTGGTTCCGATTCTCCAATGAATGACCCGTGAAGTCCTTTCACCGTTTTCCGGTTGCGCAGCAGTTCAAAGAACAGCAGAGAGAACATCGGATGGTGGGAACAGTCATACACGACCCCGGCTTTCCCCCCGTCAACAATCCCCAGCACCAGTCCCTTGTCTTCTCCAATCACCACCGAAGCCGCTTCCTCCGATTCAATGGTAAGCGGCAGCGCAATAACATCCTTACCCGCATCCGCATACAGAACTCTAACGATAAGTACTACTGCCGAAAACCGGTCCCGTCTGACCACCAGCCGGTCCACCACATTCGTCTGACGAATCGCTTTGTTCTGACATCCGGCGGTGGTCCGCTGTTCAAGATAATCAGGCAGAATCTCCGTTGCCATCTTTTTCCCGGAGGCACCGTCAAAAAGGTCGACGACACTTTTTACCGGAGCGAAATCGGGCAGTATATAACTTTCGGTGCGCGGATCGGCATACCGGTCCTGCTGCAGTTCAAGCCAGAAATAATCATGAAAGCCGAGTGTCATCTGATAGGGAGACGTACTGATCCGCGGAAAGCTATTGCCGCTGAAGACATCCACCGGAGTACACCCTGCGAACCTCCGCAGATCAAGCGTTACCGCCTGGCTGAAACGGGAGAGATTGACTACCACCAGAATGGTTTCACCATCGACCCTCCGGAGAAACGAAAGTATCGCAGCGCTGGTGGATTTGACAAACTCAAGTTCTCCACGGGAAAACGCGCGAAACCGGCGCCGCATGGCGATCGCCCGCCGCATCCACCAGAGCAGCGACGAAAGATTCTGTTCCTCGGTTTCAACATTTACTGCATGATAGTGGTACTCGGGATCGATGATAACGGGAAGAAAAATCCGCTGCGGATTTACATCGGAGTATCCCGCGTTGCGGTCGGGAGACCACTGCATCGGTGTCCGGACACCATTGCGGTCGCCGAGAAAATGGTTGTCGCCCATACCGATTTCATCACCGTAATAAATCACCGGTGTCCCGGGAAGCGACAGCAGCAGAATATTGAGCAGTTCAAGACGACGTCTGCTGTTCTGCACCAACGGAGCGAGACGGCGGCGGATCCCGAGATTGATTCGTGCCGAAAGATCGCGTGCATAGGAGCGATACATGAAATCGCGTTCCTCTTCGGAAACCATCTCCAGAGTCAATTCGTCATGATTGCGCAGAAAAATCGCCCACTGCGACTGCTCGGGAATCGCGGGTGTCTGGTCAAGGATATCCATGATCGGAAACCGGTCTTCCATCTGCAGCGCCATAAACATCCGGGGCATAAGCGGGAAATGAAACGCCATATGGCACATATCTCCGTTACCGAAATACGCCACCGCATCTTCCGGCCACTGGTTAGCCTCCGCAAGCAGCATCCGGTCGGAAAACCGCTCCTCGACATGCGCCCTGAGTGATCTGAGAAACTCAAAAGTGCGGGGAAGATTTTCGCAGTTTGTTCCCTCCTGCTCGTAAAGATACGGTACGGCATCGAGCCGCATCCCGTCAACCCCCATTGCCAGCCAGAAATCGATTACCTTGAAGAGCGCCTTGTGTACGTGCTTGTTTTCAAAGTTCAGATCGGGCTGGTGTGAATAAAACCGGTGCCAGAAATAAGCGTTCGCCGTGGTATCCCAGGTCCAGTTTGATGTTTCAAAATCCTTGAATATTATCCGTGCATCGGCATACCGCCGGTTGGTCTCACTCCAGACATAAAAATTCCGCCAGTAGGTCCCCGGTTTCGCTTCGCGCGACCGCTGGAACCAGTCGTGCTGATCCGACGTATGGTTGAGTACCAGTTCAGTGATTACCCTGATTCCCCTTTTATGTGCCTCTTCAAGGAATGTCCTGAAATCGTCCATGGTACCATATGCGGGATGAATACCGAAGTAATCGGCGATATCGTAACCGTCATCACGAAGAGGGGAAGGATAAAACGGCAACAGCCACACGGCGGTAATTCCCAGCGATTCAAGATAGCGCATCTTCTGTGTCAACCCGACGAAATCACCGATACCGTCATTGTTTCCGTCGAAGAAGGATTTGACATGCAACTGATAGATTACCGCATCCTTGTACCAGAGCGGATCGTTTCGTCTGATTCCGTGATCTTTCATTCCAGTGGTTCCCCGTGGTATGTCACGTTAGCTATGATTACTCAGTGATTATTCTATTCGTCACACCGCACTTCCATCTCAACCTCCTCCCGTAGTAACGGGAGGTATCCTCGCTCCTGAAGGAGTGAACCGCAATGATGCTCAAGACAATTCGTCCTGCAGGCTTCCCGTCACTGCCTCACCCGTGCCGTCAATACCGCGACGGGAAACCGTGCAGTCAGATTTTCCGCCGCCAGTACCGGACCTTTCAGAACCGGCCCTGCGCGATCAAACTCATTACTCCACTCCATATGCGCATATTTGCGGGGAAGCGTCACGGCGGTATCATCCCACACCGCTTTCCCGAGCGGCATCCGCCCCACTCCGACAACACCGGTCATCAAACGGGGTACTGCAACGGCAACCGCATCCGAAGAGTCAACCCGTAAAAAGGCGACCAGTGAATGACGCCTCGCTCCGGTAACCTGCAACGGAATATATTCCCCTCCGGTAAAAACGTCGGAATACCGCTTTCGTACGTTACATAACCGGTGTATCAGAAACTGTTTGATCCGTCCGTCGCGCGACTTTCGTACGATTTCGTCGATATAGTCTGAATTTTCTCCCTTCAACACGATTTCATCAAGCATTTTTGATCGTGTGGTGAAATCCACAGGCCGCCGGTTGTCCGGATCAACAAGGCTGAAATCCCACAACTCGGTTCCCTGATAAAAATCCGGAATCCCCGGAGCGGTCATTTTGAGGGTGGTCTGCATAAGGGAGTTGAGTATGCCGTACCAAGCAACTTTTTTCTGAAAAGGAATGAAATCACTCAGAAACGGACTTTCGGGCTCACCCAGCACCTTGTCAATAAATGCAAGCAACGCCTGTTCATAGGTCTCGTTCGGTCGGATCCACGACGACGTTTCCTTGGCCTCCCGCACCGCCTTTATCATATACTCCTTGATACGCTTTGTAAACGTATCTCTGTCGAAGTCATCCTGCGGAAAACACCCCGTCAATGTCTGATAAAAAAGGTATTCATCATTCGCCGTCGGCATGGGACCGCTGTGATGGCGCTGCAAACGGGCGGGTTTGTTGAGCTGATACCATCGCCGGATATTTGATCCCCACTCACCCGGAAGTTCCGAAAGAACATTTATCCTTGCACGGGTATCCTCTCCCCGTTTGGTATCGTGCGTTGCCGTCGCGTTCATCGTGTGAGGCCAGTCCCGTTTCCGTACACTGCAGAACCGGTGAAATTCCTTTCGTCTGATACCGAACCGTTCGGGAGCACCCCCCACCTCATTGAGCGACACCAGACGGTTGTAACTGTAAAACGCCGTATCTTCAACACCCTTGGCGGTCAGCGGACCGGTAAACTGCTGTAGACGCATGACAAACCGGCGTCTCAATGCGGCAACTTCGGCAGAAATGTCCGCTTCATCGATATCGAGAAAAGAAGCGATGTAGTCGAGGTCGACGACATAATCCTCCTGGGCACCACGTGCCGCATTGAGGGCTCTGCGCAATACTTCCTGATCGGAATCACCATATTCCGTTTCGTTGACATATGTTCGATACACCGGAAAAAAGGTAAGCAGCTCAACCAGTGCCCGACGCAATCCGTACATGGTGATATCGGAACCGCGCCGGTCACGACCGGCGATCGCTTTGAGCCGCAGAGCAAGATTGTCAATATCACCAGCCATATGCCGGCCGATAATAAGCCGTTTTTTTCCAACCACCAGTTCATCGAACGAGCGGTCCTCACCGGTAATCCAACGGTAGATTTTATCGAATGTTTTCTGCCCCCGCATGTCGCAGGAAAGCTGGTTGACCATATTCAGAAAATCGTATCCGGTGGTTCCCTGAACCGGCCAGGTAACATGCAGATGTTCATCCTGCCCGAGTATTTTTTCGACGACGATATACGATAGCGGGGCCTGCGTACGCAAACGGGCGCAATAGGTGGATGGGTCGCTAAGGCCATCGATATGATCGATTCGAATACCCTGTATTGTCCCGTTTATCGTCAGATCGATCAAGGCCTTGTGTGTCAACCTGAACACTTCGTCGTCTTCGACCCGTACGGCGATCAGATCGTTAACCGTGAAAAATCGCCGGTAATTGAGCTCTTCGGTAGCCGTTTTCCAGAACGTTAACCTGAAATGCTGTTCCGCGAGGATTGCTTCAAGCAGTGCCCAGCGATCGGATGCATTATTGTCGCCATTACACTCCCTGAGCACACTGTCGCACTGTTCCCTGATTACCGGATTCGCTTCGTACAGCTCCCGGAGCATCGTCTTGACAAAGCCTATCTGGTCGTACCGTTCATCAAGGCTGCTTTCAGAAAGATTTTTAACCGTGTATAAAATACCGAGAAATTTGTAGAGATCGTGATCACCGTCTCCCAGAAGTTCACGGAGAGCTCCCACACATCGACCGAACACCGTAGCGTACGACTCCATCCGCAGCGGAAACCAATGGTCGTAATAGAATACACGCAGGCCCCCATTTTCGAACTTCAGCTTCAGTTCTCCCTTTTCAAGGCACTTCCCGAAAGTCTGTCCGAGAACCGGTACCAGGATCCTTCCATGGAGTACTTCATACGGGTGTTCCCAATCGATGTCGAAAAAGGAATAATAGCGCGATGACGGTCCGTTCTCCATTACATCTACAATAAAAGGACTTTCAGCGGAAAGTGCCATATGGTTGGGAACGATATCCTGTATCCAGCCGATTCCCGCATTACGACATTTTTGTATCAGTGGCCCGAAAGCATCTTCGCCGCCGAGTTCCGGGTTGAGTACCCGTCCGTCGGTAACATCATATCCGTGACTGCTGCCGGTTCGAGCTTTGAATATCGGCGAAGCATAGATATGGCTGATCCCGAGTTTCCCGAGATAATCAACGATCCGTTTCGCATCAGCAAAAGTGAAAGCCGAAGAAAATTGCAGACGATAGGTTGCCGTCGGTATGTTCATAAATTTCCTGTTCTGCCCGAATACCACAAAACCATCGTACAGGGAAGGTACCGATGATTTTCTGCTCTACAACGGGGTACTATTTATACCATACCCCCGGTGCATTCGATACGAAATGCAGACATTGCCGTCACCATATCTGATTCCCGTTGACCGCAGACAAAAGGTTATACGTGAGCTTGCAATCACTGCCCAGAGAACACATTCATTATAAAATAATTGATTGCAGCCCCGCGCCCCGAAAGGCCCTCCTCTGCAGGGCTCCTGACCATAACGATCCACGGACGTCTCATATTCAGTCTCATCCATTGCATCAGGCAGTCCGAGAAGATACTATTGTAGAAATGAATCTGAATATACCGGCCGGCAGCACTATCCATACCGGAAGAAGCAGTGGAAAGCAGGGTCTTGCCACCAACCCGCACCGGCCATTTTACTATATTTACCGTATTTACCGTGAATTGCGTGGCTCGTCAATCGCCGCTGTTTTTATTGACAGCACCGGTTCGGCAGCCGGTTTTCACAACAGCAGAAAAAGGATATCCTCATGTTTACTCGGGGAAGCGGCATTCTGATGCACATTTCTTCACTGCCGTCACCCTGCGGTATCGGTGATCTCGGACCGCAGGCGTACGATTTTGTCGATCAGCTGGAACAGGCGAAACAGACCTACTGGCAGGTGCTTCCGCTCAATCCCACCGGCAGAAGCAGTTTCAACTCTCCTTATTTCAGTTCCTCGGCCATCGCGGGTAATCCGCTGCTGATCAGCCTGGAAGCACTGGTTTCCGACGGACTCCTCGCCACCATACCGGCAGCCGCCGGCAGTTCCCCTGACGACAAGGTTGATTACGATGCAGTCACCCGATTCAAGTATCCACTGCTTGAAAAAGCATACGAGACATCTCTGCAGAAAACCGGCAATAACGGGTTCACTGATTTCTGTAGTGCCAACGCATCCTGGCTTGACGACTTCACCCTGTTCATCGCTCTGCGGCATCATTTCAATAATGTTCCCTGGGATCAGTGGCCCGATCAGCTCAGGCGGAGAGATGCCGGTGCTCTCGCGGACTACCGGCAAAAGCTCAGCGAATCGGTTGCACGTGAAAAATGGTATCAGTTCATTTTTTTCACCCAGTGGGAAAAACTCAAGCGATACTGCAATGAAAAGGGCATTCTGGTGATCGGCGACATTCCCATTTATGTCAGCTACGATAGTGTTGACGTATGGACTAATCCCGACATTTTCAAACTCGATGAGGATCTACAACCCATGGCGGTTTCCGGAGTGCCGCCGGATTACTTCAGTGCTACCGGGCAGCTCTGGAACAACCCTGTTTACAACTGGGACCATATCGAAAAAACCGGGTTCGCCTGGTGGAAAGACCGGATGAAGGCGGTGTTCAGCAGGTTCGATATCGTCCGGATCGATCATTTCCGGGGTCTGGTGCAATACTGGGAGGTCCCCGCGGGTGAACCAACCGCGATCAACGGTTCATGGCAACCCGTTCCCACCCGCTCCCTGTTCGACACGCTGCTGAATGAAATCCCCGGGTTCCCGGTAATCGCCGAGGATCTCGGTATCATTACCGATGATGTGCGAGCGGAGATGGATCATTACTCCTTTCCCGGCATGAAGGTACTGCTCTTCGCCTTTGGAGAAGACAACCCGGTCCATCCGTATCTTCCGCACATGTACGGAACCAATTACTTTGTTTACACCGGAACGCATGACAACACCACTGTACGGGGATGGTTTGAAAACGAGGCGTCAGAAGAGGACCGCGAACGCCTCCTCCGGTATACCGCGATAACCGATCATTCGGTTGGCTCCGTTGTCTGGACCTGTATACGGCTAGCTCAAAGCAGCGTTGCAAATGTCGCAATTATTCCCTTGCAGGATCTGCTCCTTCTTGGCGCTTCCGCCCGGATGAATCAACCGGCACAGGCGGAAGGCAACTGGATGTGGCGGGCCACACCGGACCAGATACGGCAATTACCGGTGGGAACACTCGCGGAAATGGCGTCAATCTACGGGAGAATACCTCCCGATCGAACGGACATTTCCGGTTGAGCCGGAAATCAATGTATATTTACCGCTGAAAACGCGATCTACGGAAACACCATGAATAAATTGAAACTCAAGGAACAGGTTGAAAGTATACGGCAGGCATTCGGCTATATCGACCGGTTCAAGGGAAAAACCTTCGTCATCAAACTATCGAGTGAACTGATCTCCAGTCCATTCATTCCGGTTCTGATCAAGGACCTCGTGATGCTGCAGCGGATGGGCATCAGAATAGTCCTGGTTCCCGGCGCACGGAGCAGGATCGACGAGATACTTGACACCTATAACATCAGATGCCGGCGGGTCGGGGGCATACGGATATCACCGCCCGAATCGATTCCTTTTATCAAGATGGCCGCATTTGACGTTTCCAATAAAATCATGACCATCCTCGCGGAATACGGTACCAATGCGGTGATCGGTAACTGGGTGAAGGCACGAAGTATCGGTGTCCGGGACGGTATTGATTACCAGAGTTCAGGCATCGTTGAACGGCTGCAATCGGATATCGTCGAGAACGTTCTTGGCGATGACCTCATTCCGATATTCCCCAATATCGGCTGGAGTGCGAAGGGGAAACCGTACAATCTTTCGTCAAATGAACTTGCCTGTACCATCAGCATCGCGCTCGGGGCATCAAAACTGTTTTTTCTGACGAACGGGAAAACACTCCATGCGGAAAATTACTCACTTCCGGCAGACAGCGTCGTCGCGGAAGACGGCACGGTCATCCAGCTTACCGTAACCGGCGCCGGAGAATTTCTTGAACACAACAATAACCCAGACGATCCCTTCAGGGATTTCATCACCTTGGCACACCGGGCATGCACTGCCGGTGTGAAACGGGTCCACATCATCGACGGCGCAGCCGACGGAATGATTCTCAAGGAAATCTTCTCCAATCGGGGACTCGGAACCATGATCTACGCCAACCAGCATGAAAATATCCGGCAGATGAACGCCAACGATATCCCTGAAGTGCTCAGACTCATGCAACCGGCAATTGAAGAGGGAATTCTGGTACCGCGAACCACCGCGGATCTCGAGGAACGGGTCGAGGATTATCATGTCTATGAAGTTGACGGCAGTATTCACGCATGCGGTGCGCTTCATCTCTACGATGATCGGCAGGGGGAAATCGCCGCGATCGTAGTTGACGAAGACTATGCCGACTTCGGGATCGGCAACAAGATCATCGGCTACCTGATTGACCGGGCAACAACCCTGCGGCTCAAGGCGGTTTTCGTACTTACCACCCTGACTGCAGACTGGTTTGAAAGTCTCGGTTTTACGGAAGTCTCCATTGAAGCGCTTCCTCCTTCACGACGCAAAAGCTACAACAGGAAAAGAAATTCGCTCATTCTGCGGAAACGGATTCCCCAGCGGCGGGTTAAAACGGCGATTGCGGTGGAGTAGCATTTTTTCATTTTCTCCTTTTACTTCAGATACATGCGACAGATGCGATCCCAGCGAAAAGATGTCCGAACGGGCGAACGGTACCATCCCATCCTCTCCGTTCCATTTTTTTCCCTGCCGACCGGCTCCCTGAAAACAGTGGAGTTCGGTAGTTACAGTCGGGGCAAAACGTGAAAGGGAGGGTTAAGATCATCCTGTTTCTCGGCACTGGAATATGAGCTTCAAACCCGGACAAACGAAAGTTTCTTCCGAAATGCTCATCTCGGTACTGGGGCTGGTATACGTTCACTACCGTATACCCGGTAGCGGCGATCTTTACCTGACTCCCTATGGCATGCGCCATGCGGCCTTACTGAAGATTGAAAACTGGTACGACCCGGAATGGTTCACCACCCATCGGCAACGACTTTCCGGCACGAGTGCGGTATATCGTGTGCCAACCAGACCGGTTCACGGCCAGTCTCTTGATCTCGTGGTAAAAAATAGTCGCGTTGGTGAGGAGGTGCCAACGGATACCCACATGTTCATTGAGTTTATAAACGCCCAATTCAACAGTCCGTGGGAAGAGTTCAGCCTGACAATGGAGCTTCAGGACGGAAAATTCGGCAATAAAAATATCACCATTAAAACTCAGGAACCACTCGCTATATTCCTTCCTTCAGAAACCATGCAACCTTGGCAGAGCGGACGCTCGATCGACCGAATCCGTCGAATCGAAGCGCGACATCCCGGTATAGACATCGATATCCTCAGGCAGTACAAACTTGTTTACGGTTGGATTCACGGAATGGATCTGGTGGAATGCCTCGACCTTCTGGAGCTTCCTGAGGCAGAGTCGACCCGGCACTGTATCCGTTTCACCAGGGAGACCATCCAGGCCTTAAAGGAAAAGGGATTCGAAGTTGCCGACATGAAAGCGTCGCACATTATCATAGCGGAATCGGACGTGACGGAGCTGACCCGTATTCATACATCCGGCGGGAACGGTACTGCATATCTGCAAAACCTCATCGCGACGTTTCAATACAGTATCATCGATTACGAATTGCTTACCCGCACGCCTGACCATACTACGGAAGTGTTCAAGGCCCGGCGCAGGATTTATTTGAATTGTCAGCTGGACCGATTTAAAAAAACGTCAGTTCCGCCATTTCTGAAAACCTCGAAGATAATGGGGGTTCCTTATGTCTGTGGTCATACGGAGAGCACCGGGGGACGACTCTGGGTGGTTGGCAAAAACAGCAAACTTTTCGATTACTTTCTGCCGGAACGCTGGCGCCGCACCTATTCGTGGAAATTATCGGAATCGTCAGAGATCTTCTACACCATTTCAAAAGATTCCATTCAACTCGTATGGAAAACATCCCGTGTTGGAGAAATACCATGCCCCGACCCGAATCTTCCCTGCGCAGAAGCCATCATCGACTTCGGATACAACAGTCCGTTTGAAGAGTTTGCGATTGCTCACGATTTGGCAAATAAAGGAATCGGTGTGGTCTACGTACGAGCGATCTATCGAACCGGGAGCACAAAGCTTGTGCCATCGACTGATCATAGTCGCTACCGCTCTCACGGCGGCCTCTCCTGTCCGGATGGAACGCCACTCCTGCAACATGGCTATAACTACATCTCTCTGCGCGGTTACTTCAACGGTACCGATGATTGGGTCGCAACCCATCACGGTGTGCTCTGCCGCCCGGTCGATCTGCTTAAAGCGGTCACCCTCGAATACATAACTCCATCCACAGCGGAGAGAATAAAAGGAGACACCATGGATGACCTCTATCATGCGGGGTATGATGGCGATTTACTGTCGATGGATGACATACTTCTTGCTCTTACCCCCGACAGTACCCTGCTGAAAGACCAACACGGTGCAATTGATGCGCGTATCTGCAATTTTGAGTTCATCAAACACCGCCCATGGTAGTTGATCCGGAACGAACCGGGACGGGATTATTGACCCCACCGGCTGTCATTATTCAAGTCTCTGCTGCACGCAGCATTGTACAACATTTATTATTTTTTCTAAATTACTTGAATAGACTGCACCACATCGTTATTTTGTGCTTTTTGCGATACGATAAAAAAATCAATATCCATATCATTGAAATGCTATTTATCCAGAGAAGGAGCCGTCATGTCGAAGAATTATGAACAACTGTTGAAAAGCAAAATGAGTGAAGCAAGCTTCAACAAGCTGGCTGCACTTTCCAATCCGAAGCTGATGGCCTTTGTCGGTTTTTTTGCGGAGCATTGCGATCCGAAATCGATTTACGTGTGTGACGACAGCGCAGAGGATACCCGGTATGTCCGGGACCAGGCGATTGTAAAAGGAGAAGAAGCGGTCCTGGCGCATCCCGAGCAAACGATCCACTGGGACGGGTACGGGGATCAGGCGAGAGATAAGGAAAATACAAAATTTCTGGTCTATAAAGAGAATCTGCCTAACATGAAAGCGCTCAATTCCATTGAATACGAGCAAGGGCATGCGGAAATCATGTCGATTTCCAAGGGAATTATGAGGGGCAAAGACGTAGTCGTGCAATTCTTTTCCGAAGGACCGACCGAAAGTCCCTTTACGATCCCATGCATTCAGTTCACCGACAGCTGGTACGTGGCACACTCGGAATTCATTCTCTACCGTTCGGCCTACAATCACTTTCTCAAGATGAATGATCCGGAAAAAGATCATTTCTTCCGATTCATCCATTCCGCCGGTGAGCTGGACGAGAGAGGATGCACGGTCAACCTGGATAAACGGCGAATCTACATGGACACCCAGAACAACATTGTTTACTCCATGAATGATCAATATGCCGGTAATTCCATCGGTTTGAAAAAACATGCCATGCGTCTGGCCATCAATCAAGCAGGTAAAGAGGGATGGCTGTGCGAGCACATGTTCGTCATGGCGGCGGTCAACAAGAAGAAAAACCGGAAAACCTATTTCTGCGGCGCGTATCCCTCCGCATGCGGTAAAACCTCTACCGCAATGATTCCGGGGGAAAAAATCGTCGGCGACGATATCGCCTACTTCAGAAACCTCGATGGTGAGTTCAGAGCCGTCAATGTCGAATTCGGTATGTTCGGCATTATCAAGGATGTCAACGCCAAAGACGATCCGGTCATTTTCGAAAACCTGATGAAAAATCAGGAAGTCATCTTTTCAAACGTCCTGGTCGGACCGGACAACAAGCCCTACTGGCTGGGCATGGGCGTGACGCCTCCGGATGAGGGGAAAAACCATTTTGGAGCATGGAAAAAAGGGGTGAAAGATGTAAAAGGGAATGAGGTAGACATCGCCCACGGGAATGCGCGCTACACGATGCGACTGGATTACCTGGATAATATCGACAAGGAAGGGTTTGAGGCCAAAGACGGCGTCATGGTCGAAGGAATCCTCTATGGCGGACGTGACAGCGACACGACCGTACCGGTGGAAGAGTCTCCCGATTGGAAAGACGGCGTCCTATTGAAGGCCGCGACCCTCGAATCGGAAACCACCAGTGCCACTCTCGGTGCCGAGGGGGTTCGCAAGCCAAGCCCCATGGCCAATCTCGATTTCGTTTCCTATCCTCTTGGAACCTATACCATGAACAATATCAGGTTCTGCGAAGGGATGAAGAATCCACCCAAAGTTTTCAGCAACAATTACTTCATGAAAGGACCGGACGGAAAATTCATGACCAGCAAGCTGGCCAAAAAGATCTGGCTGCACTGGGCTGAAGGAAGGATTCACGGGGATTATGAGGCACTCGACACACCCACCGGCAAGATTCCACTCTATGCTGATCTGAATGATCTTTTTAAAAATTATCTGGATGAAGATTTCTCCGAAGCGGATTATACCTACCTTTTCACGTTCCGCTGCACCAAGTGGATAGAGAAACTGGAACGGACCAAGGCGTTCTACACGAAAATGGATCCTGATACGCCGAAGGAAATATTTGACTACTGGAATGAAACCATCGAAAAGATCAAAACGGCTCGTGAACAGTTCGGCGATGAGATAAAACCGGGTGATTTCAAAGCCTGATTGATCGACCGCTGCCCTTCGCGGAAATGGGTTCAGCCTGTTTTATCTGCGCATTTACCGCGATCCCGGGTCGTGCACGACCCGGGATCATAGAAGTATGAAAGACCTGTCTGAAAAATCCCACCTTGACCAAACACTTTTCAGGCGATTTAAAATTGTCAAGAAGAGAAATACTACGATCAGGGAACGCTTTAAGAATCTGCTTGTCGGAAGTAATCAATTTGAATTTCTTCATACTGCTACCAAGTCGGCATAAAAATTACTGGAGTTATCCCATATTTCACAAGGAAAGCTCCAGTTGAATGTTGCTGTCACATTCATCTTGTATCACCTTGCAATATGCAGCAACAGATCTCAGCGTTTCCTTAATACCTTCAATTAATATGCAGAGCGTCATTTTTGCCTTTTCAGAAAAAATCGGTTTCCCCCGTATTGGTAATTCTGCTCTCGTTTTTATGGTCTGAGCACTTTACCCGAATCATTTTGCAAGCATGTTGTTGACAATAAAAAACAAATGCAGTAACGTTTTTAAGCGAAATCCATTTGAGACATCTGATATCCTCACGGTTAGATGCTGCTTTTACAAATCATATCCACTCTTCACATTGCCACCGTGAACGATAAATCCTGAAAATGCGATTTTCTGGTCAGGTTTCTTTAGTCCGGGAAGCTTTCGTTTAAGATACCGGTGCATTTGTTTTTTGATTCTGTGTCGAATTGTGTATTTTTATTCATGCGGAAATGTCTCCTTTCTTTCTGATTTAATTTCCTATTACTACAATAAAAAATCATGAGACTTTCCATAACTTTTTTCACTTTTATTTATCGATATCTCATTATTTTTATAAGGTCAGGCCTGATCCAACAACCTCTTTTGGGATAATTCCAGTAAAAATTATTATTCAGCGGGAGTTCCGAATGCCCGAATACACCACCTACCCCGACCAGTATATTGAGATACAGGGAATCAGAACGCGTTACTGGAAAACCGGAAGTCAATACGCGAAGCCTTCAGACCGGTAACCTTCAGACCGTTTCCTTACGACAAATACTGCCTTGATTCCTACTATGAGTATCAGCATGACCCCGGGTATGCCCGGTCACTGTTGCTGTATCTGCACTGAAGCGCATTTCTATGTAGAAGATAACAGCTCCCCCGTTGACAGCACTTTTCGAAATCAGGGAGGATAGTGTGATGTTCTTTTTTATCCAATTCAGCCAGATACATTTTTCAGAATACTATTATTGTAGTTAAGCACATATTTTCACTATTGCTCACTCTTACAAGAAAACAATTCATTTTCAACCTTCGTGATTTCAATCTTTCTCTGCGCCAGTATTACCGTATATTCCTACGCAGCGATACTGAAAAGCTCCTGCAACTGCTCGATTTTTCGTTCACTTACCCTGTCTTTCGGCAAGATGCTTAAAATACTCTGCGTAACACACTGGCTTTTCAACTGATATAGAATGTCACCAATCGAAACGGTAACCGTTTTCCTTTT
>JAFGHA010000071.1 GCA_016930275.1 Chitinispirillaceae bacterium | reverse complement strand
TTTTTTTGTTTCAACACCTTAAATTTACTGCATGAAACGCCTCAAAGGGTGTATTTTTTATGTCAAGGTATCGTCCGAGTTAGGTAATAGTTACTTATTCGGCGTTCCACCATTTGACGTTTGCGTGATATTCCGCACGGCCTGCAGTTGAAAATGCTTTCAACCTAAATACCACAGTTGATTCAGGCCCGACATCGGTATTCAGGTTCAAAAGTTTCACCAAAAAACCTTGTTCAGATAATGTAGTACCCGTCGAAAAAATAACCGGAGTTCAAAGTGAGGGATAAAGCGCCATCTACTCAAAACAGGTAACGATTCGAATTTCAATAATATTCGGTAAATAGTGGTATAGGTAACCAGCTAAATTTATAAACAGTAACACTGTCCCGGTATGCTACTGTTCCTCATAAAACTCGAACGGATAATTAACGGTAAGTTTACCGAGAGAATCCGGCACCGCCTTGAATTTCCATTTGTTTATCTGCGCCGCTATCTGCCGTTCGAATTCCTCGTCACCCATATCGGATTGCAGAACCTTCACGCTGCCGATCGTGCCGTCAGCCTTTATTTTTATCTCCATGAGCATTTTCCCCGACAGTTTGATACCGCTGCGAAGTCGCTTGTTGTAAAGGTACCGCAATTCTCTTGAATTCGCGTCGATGTACTGTTTAAGTGCGCTCGGCCGTCTGAACGGATTATCGGCAAGATATTGCCGGCGTTGCAGTTCCCGTATCTCCGCCGCACTCAGCGTACCTTTTTCAATCAGTTCACGATGCATTTCATCGAGTTTCTTCTTCTTCTCACGGTCTTTTACATCATTTCCGGTGAGGTCGAGGTTGCCGATCTGATTGATAAGTGCCATAATACTGTCATTCATACTTTCGGTCTTTTTGCCCTCTTCGGTTTGTCCGGCAAGTTCTTTTTTCAATGAACTTTTACTTACCATCGATGAATACTTTTCCACATTCTGGATGAACACCTGATCCTGATATGCCTCGAGCTGACGCTTCGCCTCCTCGGAAACCGTTTTTTTCTGTTCGTAAAATTCACCGAGCATCAGCATCCGGCGGTTCGCCTGTCGAGCCCATTTTTTCGTGGGATCCCTCTTTATAACGGCACGATACTCCATCATCGCTTCTTCCACCTCTCCAAGTTCCTCATGCGATCGTCCTTTGAAGAAACGCGCTTCGGCCGCGACCGCCAGCTTCTGATCGGCGGTGAGAAATTTTGAATAATTCTTTATCGCATTGCGGAAATCCATCAGCAGGTAGAACTGTTTCGCTTTTTCCATCCCCGAAAGACGTGCCTTTTGCACCGTTGCACGTTCTTTTTCCATGGAAGTGATGAAATCGAGCAGTTTCCATGAAAGAATACCCGCTTCGGTGTTCGGATACAGGTTGATGACCTGCTCGTAAATTTCTTTCGATTGATCATATCTGCTCAGCATTGAAAAACAGAATGCCTTGTGTACTAAAACCGCCGCCCGTATTTCAGGCAGTATCTGTCCGGTGGCGAGTACTTCGTCGTATATTTTCAACGCTTCGGCATACTTGCGGTTGCGTTCCCAGAGATAACCGATCTCGAGAACACTGAAAATTTTATCTTCTTCCTTCGGATTGATCACCGGTTTTCCGAGCAGTATCCTTATACCGTTGAGCAGCAGTCGTACCGGCACCCGATATATCTTCGCGGTGATATCCTTGCGGTTTTCCTCGACAACATTGCCAGATGTCAAGGCTTGCATTTTAGCTTCAAATTCATAGTTGGTCAAATTTTCCTCGCCGAACTGCATGCGACGCTTGATGAGTTCATATTTAGCGACGATTCCGAAAGTGTTCGATATGTTATCGGTGGATGCGATGTTGCCGAGCAGGTGCCGTATCTCCTCAAAACGGATATCGATGATACCGGCATTGAACAGCGCGGTACCGGCGAATACCAGCAGAAAAATAAAAAGCCGCAGAAACGTTCTCATGGTCAGACACCATTGCCGGACGACGGCAGCCGTGGGATCATCGACGGATCGATACGCTGGGTCGGACTGATCGGTCCGGTGCGCCGATCAATCGCATAACAGGAGCCATCGAGACTTTTCACATACTTTTTAACCTCCGCGGCCACAGCAATTATTTCCGCGTGCCGCCTGAACGGACGGGTTTTATTCGCAACCACCGCAACCGATACACTCATAAGCGGAAACTGCTGGCGCTCTCCCTTCCGGTTGATCGATTCGATGAATCCATTGCGTGCATCAATACTCGTGTAGAACTGGTAGATGCCGCGGTCAAACGTGCTGATGAACGATTTGGCGTAGGTTTCCCAGTATTCGAAATCCACCACGACCACAAAATCGTCACCACCCTCGTGTCCGATGAATACATTCTCGACATCCTTCCGTTTCGCCGTGGCGGCAAGACAGTCTCTGGTGTAAAGAATCGCGTCGTCGCCTCTGGTGAATCCGTATTTATCGTTGTAAGCTTTGAAATTATCCAAATCACTGTACAGCACCGCGATCAGCCGGTTGGCGGCGAGACAGGTATCGATGTACTGGGCGATGGTGATGTTTCCAGGCAGACCGGTGAGCGGGTTCGCCCCTTTCGCTTCGTCGCGCATACGCTGCAGCGCCACTCCCATCTCGTTGAAGGAGGTTGCCAGCTGTCCGATTTCATCGTCGCGTACGATCGGGACACGGGTTTCGAGATTTCCCTTGGAAATCATATCGGTCGCTTCGTTGAGTTTACGCAGAGGCATGAGAATCATCTTCGTGAACAGCAGCGCGAAACCGATATGCAGGATCGTTACCAGCAGACCGATCAGCAGGCACTGCCGGTAGAGATATCCCATCTGCCGGTCGATATCCTTCATTTCAAGAATGATGGCGGCGACACCGAGTTTGTCTTCACTGTAGGTGAACGGAATGTAAAGTGAAATGCGTTTTTCTTTCCGGTCGACGCTGTGATAGAACAGCTTGTCCTCGAATCCCTGCCGGGTAATGGCCATATTGATCATTTTCAATTCATTGATATCCGCCGCATCCTTTTCGATCAGTTTTCCATCCACGACATTGACAAAAGATTTTCCGCCCTCGCTGAAGAGCGCAAGCGTCGATATGTCCAGCGACGAAGCCTCCTTGATCACCTTGTTGATATTGACTGCCGTCAAGTCCTTTCCCGCTCCGATAATATTATCGATACGGTACTTCAGGCTCGATGCCTTGTGCTGACTGGTAAGGATGGCGTTCTCGGCGATGAGATCAAGCTGATTCTCGAAAACCATCAGAACGAATATCGATACATTGAGAATGGTTAGAAAGACATAGATTACTGCGGTCTTGAAAACAATCGACTGCGGATTGATAATCCTCATAGATATCCCTCTCGGAACAGTTTTTCCCGTTCTCCGGCTTCCGGGAAAAGGCGATACGACACCTGTATTACTCAATCCTGGATGTTTTCCGCGTACAGCCCTGAAAGGTCTTCCAGGTGAGTATTGTCTTATATAGTACAGCAATAATTCCGAAAAAACAACAGTTCAACGCTGAACATTGTACTGGCGTGCCCGGTTTTAAGCAGTGAGGAAACAGCTGAATCATTCCTCCCCTTCCCCCCCGTCGTTGTCGCTTCCGTATTCATTAAGCTTGTTGCGGAGGGTGCGTATGGAAATTCCCAGCATGTCGGCAGCCTTCGTCCTGTTCTGACCGCAGGATTCCAACGTCCGGTAAATGAGACGTTTCTCCGCTTCGGCCACGGTTATCCCGGCTTCCAGATCACTTCCAGATGGTCTCCCTGACGTTCCGGTTCTTTTGAAATTGAAGAGTTCCTTACCGATGGTTCCAGTTTTGGTGAGAACGACCGCCCGCTCAATGGCATTTTCCAGCTCACGCACATTCCCCGGCCATGAATGGCGTTTCAGCACCGTCATACCCTCCTGATCAATTCCTTCGACACCGAATCCGTTTTCCCGGTTGAATTTACGGATAAAAAACTCGGCCAGTTCCGGGAGATCTTCGAGTCGGTCACGCAGTGGCGGCAGATGTACACTGATGACATTGAGCCGATAGTAAAGGTCTTCCCTGAATTGCCCATCGGTGATTTCCTGTTCAAGCATACGGTTGGTGGTAGCGATCACACGGACATCCACCTCTATCGGTTCATCGCCACCCACCTTATGCACCTCCCGCTCCTGCAGT
Source organism: Chitinispirillaceae bacterium (assembly GCA_016930275.1). Lineage (GTDB taxonomy): Bacteria > Fibrobacterota > Chitinivibrionia > Chitinivibrionales > Chitinispirillaceae > JAFGNB01. Next base: position 20,493 of record JAFGHA010000071.1, on the reverse strand, counting down.
ACCCGTAGCAGTTTCGCCTGCGCCGGAAGCGGCATTTCTCCGATTTCATCGAGAAGTAATGTGCCTCCCGATGCATTCTCGAACATTCCTTTTTTCTGTCTGAGCGCACCGGTGAAGGCCCCTTTCTCATGACCGAACAATTCCGATTCTATGAGTCCTTCGGGAAGTGCTGCACAGTTGATTTTTACAAAAGGACCACCCGATCGCTTGCTCTTGAGGTGGATGGATCGTGCTGCAAGTTCCTTACCGGTCCCCGATTCTCCGGTGATCAACACCGTTGAACGGCTTTCAGCGACCGAACCGATAAGCAAGGTGACTTCGTGCATGGCCGGACTACTGCCGACGAACTGCCACCTTTTCTGCAGTTCCTGAGTAAGCCTGCGGTTTTCCCGCTTGAGCTGCTGGTAATCAAGTGTCCGCTCAACCGTCATTTCGAGTTCACGTATCAGACTGTCGGATTTCTGAATGAAATCAAAGGCTCCTTTTTTCATCGCTTCAACCGCTGTTTCGATCGCGCCGTAGGCGGTTATAATCAGGAACGGTACCTCCGGATCGATTTTTTTCGCCTGTTCCAGCAACTCGATTCCCGACATTCCCGGCATTTTCATATCGGATACGATCAGATCATACCGGCCGGGAGTCAGTTGCGCGAGTGCCGATCTCCCGTCAACCGCCGATTCTATCGCATGCCCGAGCCGTCGCAGCGTTTCACATACCGATTCCCGGAACAGTTCATTATCGTCAACTACCAGAATTTTACGTTGCTCACCCATAGGCTATTCCTTTAGTAGTGGCAGGAACACCTTGAACGTTGTTCCCTGCCCGGGCACACTGTTGACATCAATATACCCCGAGTGTGATTCGACGAATTTTTTCACTATTGCGAGCCCAAGTCCGGTACCGTTCTCCCGTGTGGTAAAAAACGGATCGAATATTTTCGCGACTACCTCCGGGGCGATCCCGCATCCGGTATCTTCCACCGTGAGGACCACATACTCCCTTCCTCCCTCCGCAATGTTCACCCGTAACGTTCCGCCCTGCTGCATGGCCTGCATGGCATTGAGACAGAGGTTGAGCAGTACCTGGCTGATTTTTTCCGGATCCGCCAGCACAAATACTCCCTGCGGCCGTTTACCGTCGAGCAGAGTCACGGGCTGTTCAAGCCGTTCAATTTCGATCCGCACGAAATCCACGACCTCCGCGACAATCGAGTCGATAGCGACTTTACGGAACTCCGCCTTGACCGGACGGGTGAATACCAGAAGATTCGATACGATTTTGTTAAGTCTGCCGAGTCCCTCGACGATCTTTCCGAGCGTGGTACGTCGAGGGTCATTTTCGTCAAGATCCCGTTCAAGCAGTGCTGTCCACATGCCCATCGCTCCAAGTGGATTCCGGATCTCGTGGGCCACCGTCGCGGACATTTCTCCCAGCGCGGCCATAGTTCTTGTCTGCTGCATTTCCTCTTCAAGCGCCTTGAGCTTCGAAACGTCGCTGAAGACCTCTACCGCTCCAAGCGGATTTCCCGACCGGTCACGCAGCGGTGCCTGATGATAGGATACCGGAACGGGGTGCCCGTCGCGATGCCAGAGTACCCGTTCATCATGCAGCGGTACGTTTTTCCCTCCATGCAGAACCTTCAGCAGCGGCGGCGTTGAGTTCGCATCGGCGGCGAACAGTGACGCGTAAGACTTCTGCAGTACCTCGGTGGGGTCGTAACCGGTGATTTCGGCGGCGGCACGGTTGAAATGGGTGATACTGCCGTTGATATCGATCCCGATGACGCCGTTTTCCATACTCTGTAGAATGCTGTCGAGGTACGTCTGCATCTCTTCCTGACAGGCAAGACTTTCCTCGAGTTCACTGTTTTTCCGGTCGAGTTCGATATTGACCTTCCGGAAATCCTCCTGCATCGCCGCATAGGCGGTGCCGAGCCGGTCGGCTCTGACCTGAAATTCTTCAATGATCTGCTGAAAAGACTGAACGAGTTCAGGTGATAGTGCCGGAGAATTGAGGGAATCCTGCATCATTGCGGAAGGCCGGTCGGTGTCGGGAGGGAGACTGTTCCGCCGGAGGGTTCAGTGAGGAACGGTCCGTGAACGGTTGATGATTCCTTCAAGATACTGCTGCAGTTGTGTTTCATTGCTGAGAAAATTCCGTATGGCATCGGTTACCTGCTGCAACACCGCATCAAGGTCGTCGGCGGCACCGGTCGACCTGATACCGCTTTTACGTACTTCCCACTCAGAAACCAGTTTCGCTACTCTGCATCGCTCTGTCTCGATCGCTTCGAGCAGTGTCTGTTTTTCGCGGAATCCGGCTGTCACCTGCGAGAGGTCGCCCCGGGAAAGAACGATTTTACCTAATAACTGACTCCCGATTTCATTGAGAGACCGATACCGGCCAAGCTGATCGCGATAGGAATCAGTCAGAGTCTGAATGAGTATTGTATCATTCATCTGCGTCATATGCAACTGCCGTTTCCATCCTATCGCAACACCGCCTTGTATTCATGTTCCCATATGGTATCCTCAAGCTTCCACTGTGCCTGCCGCGCCCAGTAGTCGTCGGGAAATTTTCTGGTGAGCTCCTTGAAAGCATCGATCGCATCCTGATACCGTTTCAGATTGCGGTTGATGCTTCCGATCTGAAAGAGCCCCCAGGGGGTCTCCTGAAAGGCGGGGTATTTTCTGGTCGCACGCGTATAATACTCAAGCGCCTTCTTGTAATTTTTTTTCTTGTAAAGTTCATCGGCGATACGGTAGTAACTGTCGGGAACCCTGAGGTATACATCGGCCTTCTCACCTACCTCGATCGCCCGTTCATACGATTCAACAGCCTTTGAACCGTTCCCGATTTCCTGATAAGCCTTACCTAACTTAAAGAGCACGGCGACCTTGTCACCTTTCTTCCTGCTGATCGCTACCGATTGCTGGTAGGCATCCACCGCCTTACGGGGCTGTTCGAGATCAAGATAGGCATCGCCGAGTTTTTCCCAGGCATTTTCAGCCCACCGGTGATCCCGATACCGCTGCAGGAAACTTCTCAACAGTTTTTCGCCGGTTCCCGGTTCCGACCGTTCCAGGTAGGTTACCGCTTTTAGAAACAGACTTTTTGCGGCAACCGGATGCCGTCCGTAACGGTCGAGAATCTGCTGAAACTGATTTTCCGCCTCTTTGAGAAGACGCAGTTTCAGATAACAGATGCCGGTATTGTACAGACAATGCACCGCGACCGTACCGGAGGGATTCTTCGCCAGAACTTTTTTGAATTCCCGTATCGCATCATCGTATTTACCGAAAGTGAAAAGATGAATTCCGCCGAGAAGCTGCTGTCCGACATCAGAGAGAGTATCCACCGTAAGCATGGTGAGCATCGAATCGATCCTCACCTCGAGGGTCAGATAACGTTCCCGAGGAGAAAGAGAATCAGCCGGAGATGCGGCAACCGGCGTTCCGGGAGCAATCGCGTCGAGTACTGCGGAACCGCCGAGACGCCGGTAGGTTTCGATAAGTTCCTGTGCCTCTTTCTTACCCGGCTCATAGGACGTCTTCTCGATGTATTTGAACAGATGAGTAATCGCCTGCGCATATTTTTTCTGCTCGCCGTAAATTTTTCCCAGATAATAATGGCCGTTGAATCCGAGCTCACTCCACCCCAGTCCTTTTCTGAGATTGATCGTCGCCATATGGTACTGTTTCTTGCGATAGCGTATCAGTCCGGCGTAATAATATGCTCCCGCATGTTTCGGATTAACCGCCAGCACCTCTCTGAGCAGTTGTATCGCCTTGTCGAATTTTTCATTATTGTAAAGTTCCACCGCTTTATCGAATGTCGCATCCACCGAGGAAGTTCCGCCGGTACTTGCCGGCTTCTTTTTTTGCGAAGGTTTGACGGCCTGGGTTTTATTTCCCGTTGCGACCGGTTCCTTAACCGCGGTGACACTCTCAACCTTTTTTTCCGTCTGATCCGGCCCAGCGCTGTTTTCGCCCGGTTTCTGTCCGCTGACAAGACCGATAAGTCGATCGATCTGCAGCTGGATACTGTCCCGTTCAGCCGGATCGCTTGTCTGCTGACACTGCTGCAGTTCGACAATCGCTTTCTGCAGCTGGCCATCCTTTTCGTAAGCGTCGGCAAGCATTTTCTGCGCACGGCTCCATCCGGGATTGTAACTGAGCGCTTTTTTCAGATTGTAGATAACCAGTCGCGGACGCCCCTGCTTTCTGCGTATCTCAGCCATCTGGAAGTACGCATTGTAATTATCCGGATAGGCGGCCAGCACTTTTCTGAATTCGTCAATCGCCCGGTCGGGTTTATTCTCATTTTTATATTTCACCCCGAGCCGGTAATGAATATAATCACCGGTTCCTTCCGCCGCTGTCGCCGGTATCTGCAATAGAAGCAGCAGCATACCGGTAGATGTCAGCGTTTTCACCGCTGCGATACCTTTCCCGCCATGGAAACTCCTCATGTCAACCTCTCCCCGACTTCAGCCGGATATTTCTCTCTTCACTCCGTACGAGGCGTTCCTCCAGTCCGATTTTTATCTGCGTATTCGGATAGATACGGCCGGCGTTCACCGTTGCCTCGCCCTGACTCTCCTCGATACGATCGATCTTTTCGATCCGCTCCTGAATCGCCCTGCACGCTTTGATAGATTCTAACGTATTGTCTTTTAAGGATGCAAGGTTCTGTTCATCAAAACTTTTCAGGTAGCCGTGGTCATCCATCCCGTTTCGTACCAACTCATACATTGTTTCGATTTCCTGAGCCTTGCCTGCTGCAAGTATGCCGTACCGTTTGAGAAGATCGTACCGTTCACGCGTGAGCCGTACCTTTCGAGCGACATCGATAATGGTTTTAACTTCGGCGGCGCTTCCTATACAGTCCGCCGTCACCCCCTGTGCCGTAACCGAACCCCCGACGATGGACTTGGCGGTAACCATTCCATCTGAAAGAATCGTACAGTGAAGAGCGTCCTCCCGGATGGAAACTTCTTTTTCAGCATTTAACGTGAATTGTGAAGCATGGTGAACGGAAATCGTCTCTTCCGCCCGGATCGTTCCGCTGCCGGAACCGTTTGCACCACCGAGGATCGTTACCGATCCACCGGAGTTTACCTCCGTCTCCTCAACATCGCCATCGATAAACGCATCACCCGTCACCCGGACGCTGAAACCGGCGCGAACTGAACCGGTAATTTTCACATCACCGTGAAAAGTTACATTTCCCGTCCCGTAATCGACGTCTCCGTTTATCACCCTGCTGTTGACTACCTGCAGTGTCGTACCGTCGAACATCACCGCGCCTTCGATGGCGGCAAGGACAATATCCGGTTCATTTTCGTCGGTATGGGTGCCTTTTCCCGCAACAAAATTGAGCCTCGGGAGTGGCGGTGGCGGTACGGCTGTACCGAAGACCGTTTTTCCCGGTATTCCGGGAACCGGTTGAATCACCCGCACCAGCTTCTGTCCATTGCCGACATTGCAGTCGGTCTGAAGATCCCGGAGATTGACCCTTCCATCTTCTAGTTCCCTGGGTTTTCCCGCTTTTGAAAGATCTATGAACCATTCGAGCTTTCCCGGTGTTCCCGGAATGGAGGGTATTCCCGCAGCGACGGCATAGGTCCCGTCGTCGCATTTTCCCGAGGCGATTTTCATCAGCACTGCCTGATTGATTCCCGAAACGATTTTACGCGCTTTAAGAAGGGTGAGTAGTTGCGGTAAGGTGGGAACGACGCCATCCTCGTAAGAAATAACGAGTTCGGCAAGCATGCCATCGGCATTACATCGCAGAGTAGGTTCCGACAGACTTTCCTCCTTGAACGGAAAACGGTGGTACCGGCTGGAATTGCCGCTGTTTTACCGGTTCCCCTGCGGTTCAAGATGCGCGGCGTGTTGCAGATAGTTCACCACGAAATCGGTGATCGATTCTTCCAGCGACCGGCACACCACGGTACACCCCGCGTCCCGAAGCGCAGACGGATCGGCCTGGGTGAAATACTGGTATTTATCCTGGATTTCTTCCGGCATTTCAATGTATTCTATCACCGGCTTTTTTCCGAGTGCCGAAAAAAGCGCCTTCGCGACATCATTCCAGGAGCGTGCCACTCCCGTACCGATATTGAAAAGTCCCCCTGCCGACCGTTGTTCCATAAAGAACAGGGTCATCGCCACGGCGTCTTTCACATAAATGAAATCACGCAGCTGTTCGCCGTCGCCGTACTGCGGATGATACGACCTGAACAGTGAAATCACCCCTTCATCACGAACACGACGGAAGGCTTTATTGATGACACTTCGCATATCTCCCTTGTGATATTCGTTGGGCCCGAACACGTTGAAGTACTTGAGTCCGACGATCCGCTTGAGCCACCCGTTGCGGAAGGCGACTTTGTCGAACAGATGTTTCGAGTATCCATACATGTTAAGAGGTCGCAGACAGTCAAGGCTATCGGTGCCGTCGCGGTAGCCGTGAGTACCATCGCCATAGGTTGCCGCACTCGAAGCATAAATGAAACGGGTATCCGGATGTTTTTCCCACCAGTGTCCGATCCGTTCGGTGTACCTGAAATTGTTTTCCATCAGATAGGTGGCATCGCGTTCCGTTGTCGAAGAACAGGCGCCCAGATGCAGTATTGTATCGATGCTGCTCCCGAAGGCATTGTCTTCAAGCCTGCCGATGAACTGATCTTTATCAAGGTAATCCGCAAAGCGCAACGGAACAAGATTTTTCCATTTTTCGGTTGTTCCGAGATGATCCACCACCAGAATATCATCATGCCCCAGCTCGTTGAGGCTGCACACCAGTGCACTCCCGATAAAACCCGCGCCACCTGTAACGACAATCATGTATCCGTCTCCCGAGGTATCTCGACGTCTGCAATCATATTACGATATCATATCGTAACGGAATATACAATACGTCAGTACCTCCTTCACTCCGTACCGGGAGTATTTTATAATGAATTACTGATCGAAGTCGTTTTTTTCATTCGGATAGTAAATAATGCACTGTACTCATTGTAACCGATTTCTTCACGAGCCTGCGGGAATATCCTGCCCGTATTGCGGAACCCGTATACGCATAAATGACGAAGGAAAAACCGGTGAAACCGAGGCGCGCTTTCCCTGGGACTCGTTGTTTCATGATTCAAATCCGCTACGACTGCTTACGATTACTGCAACCGATGCACTCTTTCATCCGTCACGTTTTTACCGGGATGCCGCGGCCCGTTCCCGAAAGTTGCTGCCTGCGTTGCTTTACATGTTTATTATCGGCGGAATCGGGATCACCGGTGCCTGGGTATCGACCCGCTGGTTTCCCGCCGGCGATGGAATCGCGATCTACCATAGTCTGTTTTTCGACAACGGTATGATTTCTCCTGCAGCTCTCGCGACTTCGCCGCTGCTGCTTTCACTTGAACTGCTGCTTACCGCTCTGTACGTTTTCATTACCCTTCGCCTGAGCAGATTCAGACGATGCGCGTTCAGCGATCTTATCCGTATCCTCTGCTATACGGAAACACCGATGCTGCTGCAGATTATACCTTTTATCGGGACGTTTCTCGCCCTGCCGTTGTGGATATATTCATTGCTTACGGCATTGCATGCACTCCACGAAGAAAGCAGATTGAGAATTCTCTTCCAACTGCTGCTACCGTTAATAGTAGCGGCGGCGCTTGCTTTGATTATCATACTTTCGGGTATTTTGGGGGGAATCATCGCCGGCACGGGAATGCTGCCGGATTGGAAACATCTTATCGACCGATGGTAAAGTATCAGGGTAACGTCGAATGTTTACGGCAGACTCCCGACTGACGTGCAGGTTCTCCGTACTGCCGGACGGAAACACCGGAAAACCCGGTTACTCCGTTCGGGTTTGTTCAGGAAAAAACCGGGTCAACCGGTTGCGTTGTTTTCCATCAGGGAACTGGTGATTTTACGTTTCAATTCACCGCTGTATTTGAAAAGAGGTACTACCCGTTTGAGCAGCGGTACGACTTCACCTGTTTTCGGATTGCGGGCCGGGCGGGGTTTACGTACCTTGGTGTAGAACGTACCGAAACCTCTTATCTCGATACTCTTTCCATCTTCAAGGATTTTTCCGATAGTCTGAAGTAATTCCTCCACAACGATTTTCGTATCCGCCTGGGTGAGCCCGGTGATTTTTGAAACCGATGCGATAATGTCATGCTTCGTTGTATTTGCCACAAGCCCTCCTTTTGAGTGGTCAGGTATAAATATTCCATGATTACCCGGGGAAGTCAAGAAATTTTATGCGGAGCGATCTCTTTAATCCGTTCCCGCTGTTGGAGTTATAATATACCTGCGATCCTGATGCCGATATCTTGAGGCGATATTCCGGTACCATGATCTGTTTTCCGATATGCCGGGAGTACATGAGAGTATTTTGACAAATGATTCAGTGAAGTCACGATCGCAGAATGCGGCTATCTCCGTTACCCTTCTTTTTACCACGAAATCGCCTCCGGGTGCTTCTCCCCCTTCCGATCTTTTGTTCCGTTCAGTTTCTATAGGTCCGACCAGATCATTTTGAAGCGAATCCGAATGCAGTATTCTTTCGATGACGGTTACCTGTTGAGCTGTGCTCAGATAGCCGAAATCTACGGTACCCTCATGAATGAAACCTTTTATAAACTCCTTTTTCAAAGGAATACTTCCGTAAACGGCCGTTTCCGCATTCAAACGATATCGGTTGTAGCATGCATCGATTGAAACCCAGGAAGCCGGAATCGGGACACGCGTATACAACGATTCTCCCATCGCATCGGAAAGCAGAGCGATTCCGTCGGGGAATCTTCCAACCACCGGAACTCCAAAGAGCCACGGTTCATAGAATGAATAGCCGAACCCTTCGGCCAGAGACGTGGAAACCGCCGCATGTACCGAGGGCAATATTTTGTGAAAGGGATTTCCACCCGGTATTCCCGATGCGTTCCCTACTGAAAACATCCGTAGACGTCCCGGGTCGACCGCCATGGACAAACGGTATCCGCGTGCAAGCCGGAGCGCGGCGTTCATCCGTCGCCGGTCGGCTCCAGTGCTGCCGCATGGTCCGGTCACCAGTGTTCCCTTGTTGAGAATTGTCGAAAACAGAAGAGCTTCGAGCATGTTCTTTCGGTAAATCATCCGCGAGGGATAACAGAATACCGGTAATGCGGGATCGAAGGTCAGTCCGTCAATCGCAGCACATTGGCGGAGGTGCCGGAGAACGGTTGTCGCGGGTAGTATCCGGGAGGCATTATCCGGTATTGCCACCCGGTTCGGCAGGATCGAAAGGTTTTGACCGGACAGCCCGGTAATTTTTCGCGCCAACCGGTCGGGAGCGATAAAATGGACCGGGGCATCTTTCGCATATAAAGCCGCTGCGATATCGACACCACACGCGCTCAATCGGGAATGATTCCTGAGTAGCTCAAACCTTCCCTGTTCCACGTAATCGTGTAATACCGAAAAAAAACGGAAGTTAGCTCCGTTTTCTGCGGAAAGAACTTTCGCACACTGCGTGAAAGCACCGGAGAGTGCCGGATTTTTTCCGAGTACGAGATTGTGACCGACCACTGCCACCGGTCCCGACCCCGCCAGTCCGCGAAGACGTCGGAGTAATATCCGTATCAACCGGTCGCAGGCACGCCGATAGGTTTCCTTCGAGATGAACGAATGATAATCGGCGCCGGGCAGATCCTCCACCAGCGCCTCCTTCCGGTTTTCATCGTCACCCCGCCGGCACCACCAGATATTCGGAGCTTCGGATCCGGCGTGCTCGCTGAATGCGCGGCTGTAATCCGCCATAACCCGCTGCACACCGCCGAGACGGTCATGATAATGCACCTGTACCAGTACCGACGGTTCCCGACGGTGCATCATATTCTCCGCGACCGTGGATGAAACGAACGATGTACCTCTTTGAGATACTCACGGTCAACATGGGTGTAGATTTCCGTAGTGACAATATTCGCATGACCGAGCATTTCCTGAACGGTCCGCAGGTCGGCGCCACCCTCGAGCAGATGCGTCGCGAACGAATGCCTGAAGGTATGTGGGGAAACATCCCTGGTAATACCCGCATTTCGGGTGCGGTTCCGGATGATTTTCCATATTCCCATCCGTGACAGCGCTCTACCCCGGTTATTGAGAAAAACGGTGCTGTCCGATCCCGGCCTTACGCAGGCAGTTCGTTCCGAATGGTAATATTCCCCGATCCACCGCAATGCCACTTTACCTATTGGAACCAGACGTTCCTTCGACCCTTTTCCGAAAATACGAACGATCTCATCGTCGAAGAGTATCTGTTCGTAATAAAACGACGATAACTCCGACACCCGCATCCCGGTAGCATAGAGCGTTTCGAGCATCGCCCGGTCGCGAATCCCGCCCCGTTTTCCTGTATCGATCGCAGTGAGAATCCGTTCCACCTCCGCAATACTCAGTACGACAGGAAGGTATCGGGTGGAACGGGGGCTCACCAGCAGTTCGGTCGGATCCGTGGTGATTACCTCCTCGGCCGCGATAAAAGCGAAATAACTACGCATCGAGGCGATAGTGCGCTGGATCGAGGTCGGAGCGAAACCGATGTCATGAAGCACTTTTATATACGATGAGAGAACGTCGGGCTGAATTTCCCGGACCGATTCGATACGGTGCTGCGTACAGAACGCCGACAATCGTTGAAGATCGTACCGGTATGCTTCGACGGTATTTTCGCTGAGGGTTTTTTCCAGACGCAGAAAGGAGAGAAACGTATCAAGATAGGGTAGTTCGGTCATGATTGTTTGAACCTATTTTACGCAGATGGGCATGAGCGGTATGGTCAGAGGATGTTCCGAAGAACACCATGCATCAACTGCGGAAAGTAGGTTGAATACAGGATCGTAAATGAGTACCGCCCGACTGAAATATCGGATACGAAAATTCACAGATACGGATTCATCCGCCGCTCTCTGCCGATAGTGCTCCTTCCTCCGTGCCCCGGACAGACAACCACTGAATCGTCAAGAGAAAGGAATTTCGCTTTTATCCCCTCGACAAGACTTGCCTGACTTCCGCCGGGAAAATCGGATCTTCCTATCGATCCAGCGAACAGGATATCTCCGCACAGCAGCATATTCTCGATGAGAAAGGCACATCCTGCGGGGCTGTGCCCGGAAATAACTATAGTAGTACCGTTAAACGATCCGACACTGAAAGGACCTTCGCTGATATCGATCACCTTTCCGGTGTAGGTGAAATCGATACCCATCATCATCGACAAATTCAATTCCGGCCGTTCAAGCAATACTTTCTCTGATGGATGAATATATACCGGCAGCAACGGAAAACGGTCAACCAGCTCGGGTATCCCACCGATATGATCAAAATGACCGTGGGTAATCATGATCGCCAGAGGTATAAGCTGTTCCCTGCCGATAAAATCGACCACCGGATCAACACCGGGTGAAGGATCGATTATCAGGCAGTCTTTCATTTCATTATACACTATGTACGTATTGGTTTCGATCGGACCGGTGATCAGCCGTTCGACGGTGACACTCATGAATTTTTCTCCGGTGGAATAAACAATGGTTCATCAAATTTTCCGATAAAAATAACTTCGGGCTCGAGCAGCACTTCACATCGCTCCCACACCGTTTTCTGCACCGTATAAATCAGGTGGCGCACATCGCCCGCCTGAGCTCTGCCCAGATTGACGATAAAATTCGCATGTTTTGTCGACACTTCGGCGCTTCCGCACCGCAATCCCTTGAGACCGCATTTCTCGATAAGTGTACCAGCGAAATCACCCGGAGGTCGTTTGAACACGCTCCCGCAGTTGGGATATTCAAGCGGTTGTTTGCTTTTGCGTCGATCAAGAATCTCACGACGCCTGTTGCCGAGTTCCGTAATTGTCCCCGTTCTCCCCAGGGAGAATTCGGCGGATACGACAATATCCCCTGTTTTCCGGATACGGCTGTTACGGTACGTCAATTCAAGTTCAGAAGTGGAATACCTGATGATTTCCCCGGCAGGTATCGTGCAGCAAACTACCGAAGAAAGCGTGTCCGCGATACACGTCGAAAAAGCTCCCGCATTCATTACCACCGCCCCCCCGACGGTTCCGGGAATCCCTGCCAGCTCCTCGAGACCGCTGCAGCCGCGTTCCACCGATTCTTTCACGAGACCATTGAGAGGAAATCCTCCCGGTACCGTCACTGAGGTATCATTCCATATACAGGTACCCCCGTTTAGCCGTTCGGTAAGATGAATGACCAGTCCAGGCCAGCCGTCATCACTGACAAGAAGATTCGTTCCCTTTCCGAGAAGAAACAGCGGCAGCTGTTCACGTCGGGCGAACTGCAGCGCCATGAGCAGGTCGTCGGTCGTTTCCGGTTGGCAATAGTATCGTGCACTGCCGCCGATAGCGTAGCTTGTTTTATGGTGAAGAGGGATATTCTCGGCGATGATTACTGCGAGTGTTGTCATTGGAGTACCAGTTCCGGCCGAACATAGAGATTGTAAATCCCCTCATTGATGAAGAATTCGACAACCGTTCGATCGAGATGATTCTGAGCCACCTCATGGCGAAGTATTTCAAGTGCCGTTTCCGGAGCCATTTTTGGTTTGTATGAGCGATCCTGGGCAACCAGCGCTTCGTAGATATCGATTACTGCGAGTATTTTGCTTTCGAGAAACATCTCTTCGCCGGTGAGACCATCGGGGTATCCGGAACCGTCAATTTTCTCATGATGTTGAGCGGCGATTTTCGGTACATCGTCAAGACCACTGGTCCAGGGAATCTGAGAGAGGATTCTGAAGGAGGAACGCGCATGGGAATTGATCAGATCCCGCTCGGCTGAGGTGAGGTTTCCCCGGGTGATGGAGAGTGCTTCGAGATCATAGGCACTCAGCAGCGGTATCGATCTTCCGTTGGAATCGGTATAGGTTTTTGCCGCCAGTTCCCTGAGTTTCGCAATATCCGAAGAATCAATCTTTCCGTAATTATTTACTCTAATAATCAGTTCACGATCCTCTTCGAGTTCTTCGCTGCTTTTCCAGGAGACGGATTCGGGGGCAAGAACCATACGCAACGAGATATAGTCGATACGGGCAATGAGCTGTTCGAACGTATCCCGGGAGAGCTTACGCTCCTTGTTGAGCACATATTCGGGAACGCCTATTTTGCCGATATCGTGCAACTGAGCGGCGAATTTGAACTGCCTTCGCCGTTCCGGAGTTTCACAGAGCACATGAAACGGATGTTTCGGGTATTTTTCGACGGCATCGACAAACGCCATTGCGTACCCCATCACTCTTCGTGAGTGCCCGGAAGTCACCCGATCCCGTTCATCAATGGATGCAACGGCGCTGTTGAGAAATCCTTCGAACAGTGCGGTAATACTCTCATGAAGCTGGGCACGCTCTATCGATACCGCGGCGAGAGACGCCACCGACAGAACGAACGATTCGTCATGCAGGTTGAACGGAGTGACATATTCGTCAATTTTCGATCCGTCGCTGAGCAGTCTCGAAGGATCGTCCTTATGGTTGATCAGCTGGAGAACTCCGACCACTTCATGATTGATGTTTTTCAGGGGCACCGTAAGCATCGATTTGGAGCGGTACCCGAAATAATTCTGGAATTTCGTGTTCGGACGGTATGGTACTCCCTCCTCGAGCATGGCGATATCATCGATATTGAGCGGTTTTCCGGTGTCGGCGACATATCCAGCGATCGATTCTCTGCTGATCGGAAGTTGATGCTGGGATCCGCGTTCGGTATCGATCGAATCATTCTGTGCCACCATGAACAGCAACGAATCGAGAAACGGTCCGCCGGACCCCTGCCGCTCACGAACGTATACACTGCCGGCATCAGCGTGAACCGCTTTACGGCAGATGGTCAGAATAAGGTGAAGAAGCCGCCTCAGATCGGTTTCGTTCGTGAGTGCCGTACCGATCTCAACCAGACGCTCATTTTCAGATCGGGCTGCCACCACCTTCTGCGACAGTTCCCGCTGACTGGTGAGCAGCGCTTCGTTTCGTTCAATGCTTCTGAAGATGCTGATGATCACCGTTTTCGTGAGTGGTACTTCAAAAAAACCGGCAATAGGCAATTCGCGGGTGAACGGCGGTACCGTATGCTCAACCCGCTGAAAAAAAGGTATGGTTTCTCCTGCACCGATCGGCAGTGTACCGAACTGTTCGATAACCGTGGCGGGAGTGCAGGGAAGAAATGAGAGATAGGCGGCGGGAAGCGCCGCACCTTCGGAACCGGCGGCATCTCCGTCATTGCCCGCAACCGCCACTTCGTATCCGTGCTGTTGTGCTATTGCATCAATCCGCTCAAGATCCGCCTCGGAAAGATCTCCGAGAATTACAATTTTTTTTCCCATTCAACGCCCCGGTGAAATAAGCATATCACTCACCAATGTAGCATTTTATGCAGGCGGGTGTCAATAAAAGACCGTATCGGGGCAGTATACCGGGTGATTGCCCCGATACCGGATTCGCCGTTGAGGAACATTTCCGGATTTCAGTCAACAGCCACTTGTTTGAAAAGCCCGGTAATAGTAATTTACTATAAGGTTACGAAGTTACAAATTCTCATCAAGCGTCAGCATCTTTACTACACCGGAAGTGCCGTTCAACTACTAACCCCGAACTGTAACGGTGATTTTACTTTGCCGTTTTTCCGTTCATTATGCATCAGTTAAAAAAACAGATCAGCAGTCTCGCCGACGTTCTCAAAAGCAGTATCAATCTGCTGGTCGTTGATGACTATCCCAGCATGCGTAGTGCTATAGTTGAACTCTTTTCATCTCCGCTGTTCAACATCTGTACCGCCTCGTCTGCCGAAGAGGCACGAATATGCATTGCGCAGAAAAAGATCTGGCACAGCTGGGTACTCGATATTTCACTCGAAGAGAAGTACAGCGGAATCAATCTGCTTGCGGAATACCCTCAGTATCCCTTTGCCGTTATCCTCTCCGGCTTGCGGTCGATGCGTGTCGCCTCCCGTGCAATGGAACTGGGTGCCTTTAAAGTGTATGATAAAGATCCGCAACTGCTTCCGGTACTGCATAGCGATGTCTGCAAACTGGCAGCACTTTCATTTATTCTCAACGGTGCCGGGACGAAGTATCTCCCGCTGTTCTCGCTGCTGTCACAAGGTACCATCGATTCAGCGGACACATGGGCCTCGAATGCCTGCATAACGGTACGGCAACTGGAACGTATCTGTTCTATTCATTCGCATCTTACCCCCCGTTTCATTATCCCGCTGTATTACACCCTTAATTTATTGCTTCAGATCGACAAGTCTCATGAAATATCTGATGTGACCATCATTTCTGATGATAAATTAAGTGGTTACAAGAACTATATCGACTTTGTTTTCCGGAATATTACTACGATTATCGCCTCATAACCGTTGCATCCTGCAGAATAGAAGCTATTTCTTCAGCTGAAATTTATCCTCGGGGAGAATCGATTTGAGTACAGTTCCGAATTCACTCAGTCGAAACGGCTTGGTGAGAATTCCGGTAAATCCGAATTTCGGAGGATCTGCCATTACTTCGTGATCGGCATAGCCACTCATTGCCACTGTTTTCACTTCGGGATCTATTTTTTTAAGCGTCGCAGCGGTTTCCAGCCCCCCGGTTCCTCCCGGTATGGTGAGATCGAGCAGCACAAGGTCAAAGGGGGATCCCTGTCGGAACTCTTCGCGGTATTTTTCAACCGCCTCATTGCTGTTTCCTGCGGTAGCCACTTCCAGGCCGAGTCGTCGGCACATCTGGGTGGCGATATCAAGCAGTATCTCCTCATCATCCATTACCAGCACACGCCCCGGTCCGTTGTGCGGTACCATCGACGATGCCGTCGAATAATCCGGAGTTTTCTGATTGCCCGCGGGCAGCAGAACGGTGATTTCCGTTCCCTGACCAGGTTCGGAAGTGAGCGAAATCGTTCCTCCGTGACGTGAAATTATTGACTTGACGACAGCAAGTCCTTTTTGAATCCGTTGATCTACTCCCGTTTCGAACTTCGGTTTGAAAATCGTACGCTGCTGATCTTTCGATAAACCGCATCCGTTATCAGCGATCGTGATCACTGCGACGGAACCATTAAAACCACCTTCCAGCGGTTCTTCAGCATCACCTCTGCGGATGGATACGGAAATGTTGCCGTGTTCACTCACGGCGTTCCGGGCGTTGAGCAGAATTTCATTGAAGGCGTATGCCAGCAGCGGGGAATCCGCCCCGATAATCACCGGTGGTCCCTCACCGGAGATGGAAAAGGAGATGTCGGTCTTTTTGAGCGTTTTCGTGGCAACCGTATGGAGCAACTCCCCGATATCGGTCGGGGTTTTCTCCGTTTTGCCTCTTGCGGAGATTGTCGAAAGCTGTCGGGTAAGTTCGCGCATCCGGTCGAAGGACTGCATCGACTGCCGTAACCGTGCGGCAATTTCACTGCCCGGTTCTATCGAACCTAATACCAAATCGATCTGACCGAAAAGCAATCCCGCAACGTTGTTGAGGTCGTGAGCGACTGCTCCGGCAATAACAGCTAATGACTCGATACTCCCGTTTGCTTCTTCCAGCTGTAGCTGCGTATCGGATACATCACAGAAAAGGGTGACCAGCGATCCACCGGATATTCTGCAGATCTGGTATTCCCTCCAGCCTTTTTTGTCGGAATCGTTCCTGTGTTCAATCGGCATTTTTACGGCAATACCGGTCTGCACCACCGATTTCATGACCGAAAGAACATCATTCGATCTGAGTTCAGGTAGAATTTCCGTCAGTTGTCTGCCGATACTTTCACGTCCGGGAATTCCGGTAATTTTTTCAGTGGCACTGTTGCAGGCCTGTAGAATAAAATCATCGGAATCAACCTGCGATGAACAGACAATACATCCGACCGGCAACGCATTGAACGTATCACTGAGCAGTCGTTCAAACTCGCCGCCATCTTCCCGGGTGCGGTGGGCCACCACCTCGCGTCGTACTACCCCGGCAACATTCTCCACGGTGTGATCCCGCGCAAGCGTCACAGTGAGTCGCATTTCGGCGGGGATTCGCTTTCGATCCTTAGCGATAAGCTGCACATGTAGGGGCGGTACGGTGACTGCATCGCCCTTTTCCCTGGTATGTGCGGCGATCGCCCGTGGAATCGCATCACAGATGGTACTCATCGATGCCGCAGTTACGAAAGCATTCGGCAACAGTGCCGCGACTTCTTCATTCGTGAACCCGAGCATTTCCGAAACCGCCTCGTTACTATAAACAATCCTGTTTTCGATAGAGTCGAGAATGAAGTAGATATCGTTTGACTGTCGGATCAGGGGATTGAACTTCAGAAGGATATCGGAAACGATCTGTTTGTGTTCGTCAATAGATGAAGACGGCGATCCGCTGCCGTGACGATGAGGGAGGTGCATGTGTTGTTCCCGGTGTGATTGCCTGAGCGTTGAACGGTTGATCGATACTTACTGTGAGCGGTAGTCTGCAACCCCAGGCGGTGCAGCATAAATATTACTTCATTTTTTGCGAAAAATCAAGGGTTAAGGAAGTCATTCTCCTTACTCAGGCAATAGCAGAAACTTACGGCGCCGGGGGTGGTACCGGCACATTTTGCGTACTGTCGACGGAGGGGTTCGACAGTGGTTTCGGCTGTTTGCGCTGCCGCTTGCGCTCTTCTTTGAGAATTCGTAACCGCTGGACCTCCATCCGTTCATGACGCAGTGCGGAAAGCGCCTCTTTTTCCCGTTTCCGGTACTTTTCAATGGCTTCACGCAGCTCGCGCCGTGACATTTTCTCCGGCGCTTTCCCGGATGCCGCCACAAGGGAGTCAACCGCCCTCCCTGTGGAAGCGACAACCGAATCCCGCCGACCGGAAGTGTCTTTCTTTGTGGTTTCTCCGTGCGGGACAACCACACCGGTGGCGAATTTCTCGGTGGTATCAACGAGTAGCGTTGCCTGTATGGCGATCCCCGCGGTAATCGGCGCCAGCCCGGTAACTTCACAGGCAAGAATATTGTCTCCGCCCCTGAAGAGCGATACGATACCGGTCGCACTGTCACAGGCGGAATTTCCGCTTCGCCCGGTAGTGTCGCTCAGCGTCAGCACGCCGTTGATATACAGCCGGTAACTTCCCGCGATACACACTTTCATTTTCGCGTCACGCGGTTTTCCTCCGCAGAAGAGATTTTTCCAGAGATACATCCGCTGCCAGGTATTGTCTCCGCCGATACATGGCACGCCGCTGGGGAGTGTACGGCCGTTTTGCGCAGCGGGTGTAATGCGTCGGGCCGGTATCCATGCGGAAAGATCCGTATTCGCCATTTTCCAGTCGGCGACCGAATCCGGCCGCATGAGCCACGATTCATCACTCACGTAAACAACGGGTCGGTAGAACGATGCGCCGTATTTCTCCGGACTCAATCGAGCCAGTGTTTCTATGATCTTGCCATACCATGGGTTATCGTGAAGACGACGCTGCAGCACCCGTTCACGAGCCGCCTCGAGCTCCAGAAGTGCCTTGTCCTGGAGTTCAAAAACAATATCCTCCAGCTGAAACAGCAGTTCCTCACGTTCATCTTCGGAAAGGCTCTTCGGCAGATTCTCGGTCTCCTTGAGAATCTCCACGGCCATCCGGTCGCCCGCGCTGCCGATGAGATAGTTGAGACGCGCGACGTTTATTTCACAAACGATAAGCAGCGAATCATCGAGTCCGAGTTTCGGCAGGGTATCGAGCATCGATGTGAAATAGTTAAGTACGCGCATCTTGAGCGGTTCAAGCGTTTCGAGCAGTTTGATGCGATACTGAAAGTACAGAAGCGGCTGCTCCCTGATTTCCCCGGGTACCGGTGCATCCTGCATCGCTCCCACCCCCTTGTAGAGCAAGGCTCCGGCCTGCAATATAGCTGCCCCGAGATTTTCCCGTGCCCGGTCGACCCATTCCTGCTGCTTGGTTCCAAGCGAATCGAATTCCGCCGAGAGTTCCAGTACTTTACGGTAGGGGACAAACGACGTCTGCGTCAACTGCGCGGCGGTCGTCATGATCTCGTTTTCTTTCAGCGCAGCCTTGATCGGATCGTCCTTCAGCCGTTCCTGCCCCACCAGGGCTCCGGCAAGCTCTTCGTACAGTTCGCCGATTCTGCACCCTGCCTCGAACATTTTTTCGCTGTGATACTGTACCACCCGCTGATAGGCGTTGGCCGCTTCCGTCAGAAGCTCGGTCTTCTCTTTCAGCAGTTCCTTGAGTCGTTCCTCAGGCAGTTCCAGACGTATCGCTGTAAACTCATCCCGGGTGATCTCGGCCAGTGCGAGCGCCGCTTCAGAGGCGAAGTAGTTGTTTCCGCTTCCGCTTTCGGAGAGGATGCGGGTGTTGTGCTGTTCCGCCAGACGGTAGTTCGCCCGTGCATTGGCTTTATCATTACGATCGGCATAACACTTGCCGATCATGTAATATGCTTCGACTGTTTTCGGGCTTTGGGGAAAACGGCGTACGAAATTCCGGTACAGGTTGATCGCCCTTTCGAGAGATCCGGTCCGGGCATAGTAATCCGCCGACCGTATAAGAAGCGCTTCGACATCTTTTTCCTCCGGATACAATGTGCTGTACCGTTCATTGGCAGCAATCATCATATCGACTTTACCGAGTTTCTCGTAACAGAAGCCCAGATTGAACAGTGCATCCTTGGCTTTCGGAGAATCGGGATATCGTGAAGCAAGGAGTTCATAGGTTTCGGCGGCCCGATTGAATTTATCGGCTTTTTCGAAATTCCCCGCGGCATTGAACAATGCATCGGGAGCATACTGCGACTGAGGATACCGGTCGACCAGATCGAAATACCGTTCGCACGCCTTGACCCATTTCTCGTTTTTCTCTAGAGCACCTGCAGCACTGAACAGTGCCACATCGCCGTATTCGCTTCCGGGAAACCGGTCATCGAGTGTTTTGAAAGCTGCCGCCGCTTTTTCGTACTGCTTATCGGCAAGAAACGCTTTCGCTTCGAAATAGCACGATTGCAGGAGAAATGTCTGTGCGGCCGACCGTCGTGTTTCGTCGGTTGTTTTTTTCCAGACATTCTCGAAAAGCTTCGCCGCCTCCGTCCACTTCTCCTGTCCGAACCGGCACTGTGCCAGCAGCATCGATGCTTCCTCGAAATGATCGGCATATTCCGGAGTATCGAGTATTCGCCGGTACACTCCTGCCGCCTTGTCGAACAGTTGACGGTTGAAATAGACGCCTGCCATCGTGAAAAGCACCTTGGCCGACGAAGTACCTCCGGGAAAGAGTTTCGTGTAATTATCAACCGCTTCGATGAGTTTTTTTCCGGCAAAATCAACGTTACCCTTCGGTGCGAGCGAATCGGCCGGCAGCAGCGACTGCGCAATTGCGATTGCGCTGAGCGCAGCTTTCTCCCTGCGGGTACTGTCGATCCCGGACCAACCGCTGATCGCGATGAATTCCTTGTAGGCGCCGGGGC
>JAFGHA010000070.1 GCA_016930275.1 Chitinispirillaceae bacterium | reverse complement strand
GCATAGGGGCGGAAGTGGTACTGTAGGAATGCGTTCATGAAAACGTAAATTGTTCCTAACCACATTTTTTACCGCGGGGTTCGGGCCGCATGCTCGAAACAATGGGGTATAGTGTGCAATACGCTTCGGACGGTAGCGAGGCGCTTGAAATGATCCGTACTGCAACTGCGCGAAAAGAGCCGTTTTTCGCGGTAATAATGGATTTGACCATTCCCGGCGGCATGGGGGGTAAAGAGGTTATCAAACGTTTGAGGAAAACGGAAAAGAAACTGAAAGTGTTTGTTTCGAGCGGGTACTCCGACGACCCGGTACTGGCCCATCCGTCCAGCTACGGTTTTACCGACAGGATAGGTAAGCCATTTATAAAAAATGAGCTTGCCAGTTTGTTCCGCCGTCATTTCGGGGGTACTGCCGGAGCAGGGGTTGACAGGTAGCGTCGGCACTGAACACCTGTTGTATGGTAAGATAAACAGGGAAAAGGTCACCTGCTTCCGGTAACCGGCTATATGCGGCTGAGAGGAAACACCGCTTCGAACGTTGCTCCGGGCCCGTCGGAATTGTTAAAGGCGGTGATGGTGCCCTGATGGTTGTCGACGATCCGTCGTACGATGCTCAGTCCCAGACCGGTACCGCCTTTGCGGGTGGTAAAGAACGGATCAAAAATTTTCGGCAGGATTTCCGCGGGAATACCGCTACCGCTATCCCTGACGGAAAAAACTATTCCGCCGGAAGTGTTCTCATGAACCGAACAGACGATCTCCGCTTCTGCTCCGGAATGTTCAAGGGCATTTTCAAGAAGATTGATGAACATCTGCATCAGCGATGTACTGTCCCCCCGTATCAGACAACCCTGTGCCGCATCCGGTTTGATTACCTGCAGCTGCGGTTTTGGGAATTGCACCGTCTGAAGCCAGGTGGCTATCGCTTTTTCCACAAGCGAAACCATCGACAGTTCCATGATATTTCCTTCGTGGAGCGGCCTTCCAATAGTGAGAAGATCCTCCATGAGCACGGTAAGCCTGGTCACCTGACTTCTCAGATGTTGCACAAAGGGATCAAACCGGTCATCATCGGCAAGTTCTTTTGACAGGGCTCCCATAATGGACATTATGCCGTTGAGCGGGTTGCGCACCTCGTGGGCAACGCCCGCGGTGAGCTGGCCAAGGAGTTTCATTTCATTCGCCTCAATGAGTGCTGCTTCAGCTTTTTTCCGGTCGGTAACATCGATACCCATCTCCATGATGAGCGGCGAGCCGTCAGTATCGGTAAAGGGAAAATCATGGATTTCGTAATTCCGGTTGTCGGGTCCGGTACATTCCCGAACTGGTGGTGCGGCGTTTTCCAGCGATTTGAAGAGGTTGAATGAACCAGATGAGGGAGCACCGTTGAAAAGGTGCCTCAGGCACTGGTCGTCGGTTGACGTGCCGAAACGTTCGTTAAAAAAACGGTTGGCGAATTTCACCTTGTAGTCCGGTGTAAGCAGGACAATGTATGCCGGCAGCATTTCCAGAACATCATTGAAACGCTGCCGTTCAATCGTCAGTTTTTCCATGGCGCTCAGCAGGTCGGTGGTACGCTGCTGCACCTGAATTTCCAATCCGTCTTTAACCTGTTTCAGGCCGACTTCGGCATGCGTGCGATCCGTGATGTCGGATGCATACACGTTAACGTAGTTAAAATGCACGAGTGGTACGAAGATAAATTCAAATATGCGTGAACCCGTTACCGCTTCCTTCTTTAATCGTTCGCCGGTGGTGATGCTTCGGAGTACGATATCCCTCCATTCCGGTGGTACGCAGGCTCCGGATTTGAAACTCCACTGCTCCCGGAATTTCCTGCTTGCAGGATTACTGTACAAAAGTAACCCATTGCTGCTGATCCGTAAAACCGGTGTAGGATTTTGTTCCGGAAACAGGGCGATATCGTTGATTGCGGCCTCTGCCTGCTTGAACCTCGTGATGTCGCGGATCATGACTACTGCCCAAAGCTTTTCTCCATCGGTATTGCAGACAATCTGTCCGTGATAACTGAGGATTTTCATGCAGTCCCGGTTGAGCCGCCGGAGATGGATCTCCTCTCCTGAAAGCTGTTCCCCCCGTATAACGCGTGCAATCGGCAAAGCATCAGGTGAAAGTATGTCTCCCCGGGAGTTGCGCGATTCAAACATCGAGGCGAATTCCGAAAGGTCGCCTGCGCACGCCTTCTCATCAATAAATCCGTGCATGGCCCGGGCTGCCGGATTCCATTGTTCCAGCCGGCCGTCCAGGTGGCACAGAATGATTCCTTCAAGTACATTTTCAACGATCGCCTGAAGTTTAATGCGCTGATGTTCAAGGCAGTCATTTACTATCAGGAGATCGTTTTCATGCTTTTTTCGCTCCAGTTCGCCTGCCGCACGCAGCGCGACCATCCTGAGTATCGATTCAGTCAGAACTCTATTTACCATGGGGGCTCTTCCGATGACTGCGATCAGTCCGATCGGTTTTCCGTTATACCCCCACAAGGTCGTTCCTGCGTAACTCTCCGCTTTCAGCTCACGAAGCACTGCATCATTCGGAAATGACCGGCATACATTCGCGGGGAAACAGCGAATGTCATTCCCTACCACTTCACCGCATGGCGTATCGGTAAGGGTGTACGATGTATTGGCGGCAAAATGATCGTTGTGGTAAATGGCCACGGTATGTGCGGTAAGCAGATCCTCCGAAAGCCGGTCGATGTAAACATGATCCACCTGCAGGTTTTTCGCCAGATAGCGGGCCAATGCTTCAAAAAAACCTTCTTTGGAACCGGGGTAACCGCACCTGAGCAGGAATGTCCGGGCATCTTCCAGTTGTTTGCGTTCATTGATATCGCTTACCACCACACGAATCCCGGGTTCACCATCCGTGATCCGGTAAGCGGACAGCACCAGATGCACCCAGAATGGTGTGCCGTCTTTTTTTAACAACCGCAGTTCACCGGTGTGTGAAACGCCGTTTTGCAAGGGCTTTTTACGGAGCAGATAGAAGATATCCTGGTCTTCCGGGAGGATAAACCGGGAAAAGGGTTGTCTGATCAGTGCTGTTCGTGTTCTGCCGAGCATGTCGCCAATCGTGAGGTTCGCATCCCGGATAAGGTTCTTTTCACTGAGTGTGCAATAACCAATCGGTGCCAGATCGTACAGATCGAAATATCGCGCACGAGAGACCTCAAGTTCCTCCTGTACGCGACGCAATTCCTCGTTCTGTATTTCCAGTTCGATCTGGTGGACACGCAATTCATGGAGCGTTTTCTGCAGCTGTTCCGATGTCAGGGACGCGACGGTTTCCGCAGAATCGGCTTCGGTTATTTTTTCCGCAATTTTACGTAGACTGGTACCTGAATGCTGGGCGGCAGGTCTTTTTTTCATGGTTCCCGACGTTTCACATCGTGTTGCTTCGTGATATCAATAAAGGTGATCACCGCACCTTCGATTACATTCTCCAGTGTCCGGTAGGGCTGGATGCGCAGCAGATACCACCCGCCGTTTCCGGTCTGAACCTCGTCTTCTTTCGGAATCAACGTATCGAGCACCGCCTGAATATCTTCCCTTAACCGGTCGTATCCGACCAGATTGGAGACAACATGGTTCACCGGCCGGCCGACATCGGACTGGATCAGGTTGATAAGTTTGGTAACCGCGGGAGTAAAACGCCGGATAAGCAGGTGGCTGTCGACAAAAATTGTACCGATACCGGTTCCGGCAAGAAGGTTGTTCATGTCGTTGTTGACCCTGGTGAGGTCCGTCACTTTCGTCTGCAGTTCCATATTGACGGTAGCCAGTTCCTCGTTGACTGACTGCAGTTCCTCCTTGGAGGTCTCCAGTTCCTCATTGGATGATTGCAGTTCCTCGTTGACTGATTGCATCTCTTCGCCGGATGAATTGAGTTCTTCGATGGTGGTCTGGAGGTACTCCTCCTTGATACGCAGTTCCTGCCTGAGCCCGGCGATGCACGCCTGATTTTCCGCATCGGTCCGTTCGTCCGGGTTCATGGCATGCGTGGAACGTAACGAAGGAGCGGGAGTGCCGGCGGGTTCTTCGATGATGACCAGCAGGAGCGGCGTTGCCGGGGGTGATCCTGCGCTCCCCGTTACCGGCCGAACGGTGACGTTTACCGTCGTGAAAGCGCCGTTGGTTTTAACCCTGATGCCGGGGCGGGATACCGGTTTTTTCCGGATTCCCGCAGTGTGGAGTAGTGCGGTCAGTTCGGACCGTAACCCCTCCCGTGCCATTCTGAGGATATTCATTCCGGGGGTACCGGGGGATGGTTCAAGGTACATCCCGGTGCGACCGTGAAGATACAGGATGTCTCCTTCACCATTGACAAGAACACCTACCGGAGCAAAGTGCTGCATGAACGTTTTTTCCGAGAGCATACGCAAGTGCGTGATGGTTTCATCAGGACTGTGCAGCGCCGGTTGTGGACCGGTCGTGCCGCGCGACAGAAGCGAAGCAGGGGCTGGTGCCTTGGTGGCGCGCGATCCGAACGTATCCCCGATGCGCTGGTAAATTTTCGCTTTTCGGTCGACCGGCGAAAAAAGATCGATAAAGTCACCAACGGTTTCCGATGTGCCCAGAAAGAGTATGCCTCCGGGATTGAGCGCATAATGAAAAAGGGGAATGAGCTTTTTCTGCAGTTCCACATTCATATAAATCAGGAGGTTTCTGCAGCTGATCAGGTCGATTCTTGAAAAGGGCGGATCCCTGATTACATTCTGTTCCGAAAAGACAAGCATGTCGCGGATTGTTTTGTTGATGCGAAATTCTCCGGTTTCGTCGTTCCGGGTGAAAAAGCGTGAGAGTCGATCCGCCGGCACGTTCGACGTTATGCCTGCAGGATAGCTACCGGCACGGGCGGTATCGATCGCATGGCGGTCAATGTCGGTAGCGAACACCTGTATCCTGAAACGTTGCCGCAGGGTATCCAGGTGTTCCTGAAGCAGAAAGGCAATCGTATATGCTTCCTCGCCGGATGAACAGCCCGGCACCCAGACACGTAACGAAGCTCCTGGTTTCACATTCCTGAAGAGATCGGCAATAACCCGGTTTTCAAGTACCGAAAAAGCATCCGGGTCGCGAAAAAATCCGGTAACACCAATGCAGAAATCACGAAAGAGCGCTTCGATCTCGTCGGGATTTTGCTGCAGATACCGCAGGTAACCGTCCGGTTGATCGATCTGATGGAGTGCCATACGTCGTTCGATACGGCGATTAACGGTAGTTGTTTTGTAAAGAGTAAAGTCGTGGCCGGAATGTGAACGGATCAGGAGTAAAATGTTTTTGATGGCATCGCCGGTCTGTCCGGCGGCAACGGAAGACCGGGTTGGTAATTTCCCGAAGGCGTGAGCAATATATGCCATCAGTTGTTTCGGCATCCCGGCCGGAGGCAGTATGTAATCAACCATACCTGTGGCGATGGCACTCTGCGGCATGCCGCGATAGGTCGTGGTTTCGGGATCCTGGGCCATAACCATACCTCCCTCCGCCTTGACGGCACGTATCCCCTGAGTTCCGTCGCTGCCGGTACCTGAAAGAACAATACAGATCGCCTGTTCACGGCGGTCCTCCGCAAGAGTACGGAAAAAGAAATCTATCGGCAGGCGTGGCCCGTGGGGATTTTTTTGTTCAAGCAGCTGCAATGTGCCGTTAATGAGTGCGAGATCACGATTGGGGGGAATTATATACGCACAGTTGATTTGCACCCTGATGCCGTTTTCAACTTCAAACACCTGCATACGGGTGTAGCGTTGCACCAGTTCGGCAAGAAGGCTTTTATGGTCGGGGGCCAGGTGCTGCACCAGGACGAATGCCATGCCGGGATCGACGCCTTCCGGCATACCGGAAAAAAATGCTTCAAATGCAGCCAGACCGCCTGCGGACGCGCCGATACCGACCACGGGAACTATGGATTCCGTCAGCGGTTTTTTCGGGGAACTGTCCGTATCTTTATTTTTGATCGAACCACCCGGATTTTCTTTCGGAAGTATCGGTGGCCGAGTTCGCGTATGCTTTTTTACCGGTGTCTTACCTCGCATTGATTACATCCTGACCGGAAGCTGGTGGAATGAATTACAGAAAAATCGGTAACATTTTCTACAACCTGGACATGGTTGTTCGCGACGTATGTGCTCTGCTGCGGATTGATTGGTCGGTAACTGCTGGTGGCTCTATGAAGGTGTGGGAACCGGCTCTTTTAAAATGTCGCTTTGTTTATTAATATACCTAATCCATGGGAACGATAGGGTGATATCTGTATCTTTCCGAAAAAAAACAGTTACTCCGGTCTGGTAAACAACATTATTATAAAACGGGAACGGAAAATTATCGTTTCTGATAAAATTTCTCACTGTTAAGAAACCGGTGTTCCGCAGTTGCAGTCTGCAATAACGGTAAAGCACTGGATAACAACAAGGTGAAGTCGGAGCGCCACATGATTTTTCGGGCACGTTTATTGCGGCGTTTTATGCTAGACATGGTACAAAAAAATGTTATCCGGATTGATTAACATTCAGAAAATGTGATTTCAAACACGGGTATGCACTCCCGCAACCCGCGCAGCAGCAAGGAAAGGACGTTGTATGAAAGAGAACATGGGAAGTGTCGATCGGGTTGTACGTATCTCAATTGCGGTAATTCTTGGAGTTTTAATAGTAACCGGAAAGGTTACGGGGGTTACGGCAATAGTTCTCGGCAGTATTGCTCTGGTGTTGTTTTTTACCGGTATCATCTCACGTTGTCTGTTGTACTACCCTCTGGGTATCTCAACCTGCAAATGTGCACCGGTGGAAGAAAAAACCGCACCCAAAGATGGGGATACAACAGTGGAAAATAGACCGGAATCTGCTAAAACAACCGAATCGGAGTGAATCCCCTCAGTGCGCACGGGGCCTTCTGCTGTAAGACCGGAGGCTTGAAACGGTGTTTAACACCGGTTATCGCATGTTAACAAATCGTTACACTGATTTGTAGAAAAGTACCAGCTGGTTCAAATTTCTATCATATTAACTGTCTCATAATAGAAAACAGGAAAATACCGGAAAACCCCAATAAAAAGATACTTTTTAAGTGCAGACAATTATGAGACCATTAATAATTGCTGTATGCTTCATTACTATCTGCAAATAATAGAAACATCCTCACAAAACCATCACGAAGGAAATAATGCCTGTTTCACCGTTACATTCACAGGAACTCTTCACGGAACAGTATCAGCGTGAGTGTAAACGTTCCGAACGTTCGGGTAGACCTTTTCTACTCATGCTTATTGACCTTTCACGTCTTGCCGCTGTCGACGTGAACCGATATCTTGACGCCATCACCAAACACCTGCATGACACCACTCGCGGCAGCGACTGCAAAGGCTGGTACCGGAATAGGCGGGTCATCGGAGTTATTTTTACCGAGCTGCAACAGATCTCTGCGGCATCGTTCAGATTGCGACTCCTCGAAGGGTTCCGTGATTCCCCAGGACACGATCCGGCAGGATTAATCGCACTCTCCAGTTATCTGATTACCGGTACGGTGAAAAAAGCGGTAAGTACCGCAATAGGACAACAGGTAAACGGAACTGTCGGGGAACCGGAGCTTGTTCGTCGCCCGAGTGTCCGGAAAAGATCAATTGACATTATCGGAGCCCTATTTGGCATCGTTTTTTTCTCACCAGCCTTCATTATCATTGCCATACTGCTGAAAACCACTTCCAGAGGGCCGGTAGTTTTCAGGCAGGAACGGGTCGGACGAGCAGGAAAACCGTTTCGCATGTTCAAATTCAGATCGATGTATGTAGACAATGATGACTCTATTCATCGTGAATTCGTATCGAAGCTCATCAAGGGTGAAATTGACGGTGCAACGGAAAATAGAAACGAAAAATTATACAAAATAGACAACGATCCCCGTGTCACCGCTATCGGACGATTCCTCAGAAAAACCAGTCTCGATGAACTACCGCAGTTTTTCAATGTGCTGAAAGGTGAAATGTCGCTTGTCGGACCACGACCGGCAATCCCCTACGAGGTGGCACAGTATGACCTTTGGCATCGCCGCAGAGTTTCCGCGAAGCCGGGTATTACCGGACTCTGGCAGGTCGAAGGCAGGAGTAGTACGACATTCGACGGCATGGTACGGCTTGATATCCGATACATTAAGCGGTGTTCACTGCTTTTTGATCTGTTGATAATCTTAAAAACACCATTTTCGCTCTTTTCGGTAAAAGGTGCTTTTTGAAGCGAAAAAAACCTCCTGTGGACGGAATACGTTGAACCGGGTTGTTTTATTGACTAGTGGTTACTGAACCCGTCGAAGCGTGAGCTGCACCTGCGCTATTGATCGGAACGGGTTCAGCGATACAAAGGGCACAACGATCTGGCAAGATACGCCTGCCCAGAGTATCACCCGGATTATCAACCGTTTAACAAGGTGAAGTAAAAACGGTACAATGATTTTAATCATTGACCGTTGCGTTTACCATGTCCGGTTTATGCCGGTAGATCCGTAATGGTAAGGATTGAACCGTCAAGCGTTGCAGAAAATGATTTGAGGTTTTTCTTTGCCGGTTTGTGAAGGACCTTCCCGGTCAGATCAAACTGTGATTTATGACACTTGCAGGTGATGATGCTATTTTCGGGAAGAGAGAGTTCACAGCCCAGATGGGTGCACCGTGACGAAAGTGCAGTACATGCTGTTTCCGAAACCCTCGTTATAATGATCGGTCTTTTTTTATCAAGCGGATTGATAATTTTCATTGAACCGCCGATTGTGGTCAGTGAAAGATTGCCGGGATCCGACAGGTCGATAGAAACAGGCGTCATCTGACCGGAGGTATTTTTTGCCAAACATTGCGAAACGAGGATTGGCCCGACGACTATCGCTGCAATAGCGTTTTTCCCGGAGGTCGTGATGAATGTTCTGCGGGATATCTCTTTTTTGTCCATAGTTACATTCCTTCCGAAAAAAAACACTGCCTTGAATACTGAAATTCACTCAAGGCAGTTACACTGCTATATAGTATTGGGGTAGTTACTTATTGCTATCTGACAACAGGTCGCCTGTTCGATTCCTTTTTACCGTTCCGGTTGCGAAGCTCCTTTTCCGCCTCGAACCAGTCATCCTGGTCTTTGCCGTGGGTTTCACCCCGTTTTACATAAAGGTCAAACGCACGCTTCCGGATGTCATCTTCAATGCCGATAGTCATAGTAGGGGGCCCTTTCACAATGAGTGTTATGATAATTGATATTCCCGCAACCGTACAACAGGTAGTGCTGCAGAAACGCCTTGTGTGCCAAAGATGTACTTCCGTTTTTACCGTAACCGATTAACTCACTTTGATTTCTACCGCGCCATCCATTTTATCCTTAAATGGTGCAGTTATTTTAAGTAGCCCGTTATTATAGCTCGCAACGGACTTTTCAGGAACGATAAGGCAGCATATCGCCAGGGTAGTGACATACTTGATGTCATCGCGGGGTGCCGAAAGAAACAGACTGTCCTCAAGCAGTTTCAGGCTGATATCTTCCTTTTTTACTCCGGGAAGTGAAATGTCGATGTTGATGTGTTTGTCATCTTTGTCGAAATACGAACAGACATCCGGTGATACACTGATTTTTTCTTCGGCCATAAAAGCCTCCTTTAAAGGGTTTGTGTTGGATAACGCAGGAATTAAAAAGCAACAAATATGCCGAACCACTATTCTTGGTACAACATGGTCGGAACTCTGTAGATGCCATTAAAAATGGGATGGGGCAGTCGGATATGGACTGTTTTTACTATCACCTCGGAAAGCAGGTGGTCATACAAAACCAATGTAATTTCCTGTTTTTGAGAATTGCGATTCTCACCATCGGAAGCTTTTCCGGATGGTTCCCGTTTCAGTATGAAATAAAATCGGTTCGTCAAACCGGAAACCTCTTTGGCATTGTCTTTGCAGATATTCAAAGGGATGGATTATCAACCAGGGAAGAGAAAGGGAGATGACGCCCACCCGGCGGAATATGAAGGTTGTTTCGTTAAATGCGATGACAGTTATCATGTGAAAGGACAATACTATGTTAACATTCTGGCAGGTTGCCAAATCAATCGAGGCGGAAGGTAATAAGATGTATCTGGAATTCGCACGTAATGCTCCTAAAAGAGAAATCGCCGGTGTATTTTTCGCACTGGCCCGGGAAGAACAGCGTCACTTTGAACTGTTTGAGAATCTTGAGAAAGGCAAGCTGATTGAGTCACTTCCACAAGGACCGGTGAGTATCGATCTCCCGAAACTGTTTGACGCAATACGCATAGAATTTCTGATTGACGAACCGGCCATGGAGGCGATGAAGGATGCGGAAACCACTTATCAACAGGCGCTTATATTGGAGAAGAGCAGTATCAGTCTGTTTAACAACTTCATGATGGAATTAACGGATGAGCATCAGAAGAAAAATGTGAAAACGATTATCGATGAGGAACAACGCCATGTTACCGTCATTAAGGAGTTGATTGATTTCGTTCATCGTCCCAAAGAGTGGCTGGAGAACGCGGAGGTTTTCCATTCCGGTGAATACTGATTATTCGTACCACCTACCGAAGTCCTCCCTTCGGAGGCCTCGGTAACGCTTGGAATTTTAACATTTCTATTTAGGGCTGTCCGGAAACTCCCTTTATCTGCGACTTGTTGCGGATGTGCTGATTCGTCGTCCGTCTGCATCGCCGTATTTTCAATAATGTGGCTGGTTGTCTCCGGCGCCCTCCGTGGGCGGAAATGCGGGCAGAGTCGAGTCGACTTCCTCATCTCAGATCATCCTCACTGCGTCTCGAAGAAACGGATAGTATCCGGACAGACACTATTTATGATGCGATACGGTAATAGAACATTATTCAGTTACTTTTTGCCAAAACGAAACGTGCCGTCAACAAGGCCGCCAATAACAACACCGCGATGATTTTGAGGGTCACCCATACCGAAAAGCGGCGTTACATAGGGTGAGAGACCGAGCTGGAAATTGAATGCCTCTCCCGGACGCTTGAAGTCAAGTCCGGCATATGCGCCTAAAACAGGGCCCATGGCGAAAAAACTTGCGGTTCGTCCATCACCTGCCGCTTCTGAGTTGTAATCAGGTCCGTAATGCAGGGAAACGCCAAGTGTCGGACCGGCGACCCACCCGACCTTGTTGCTCGATTTATCGGCGAATTTAAGCGTTACGGTGGGCTCGAATTGCAGCATGTGGAACGCGGCGGCGAAAAGGATGGGGCGCATTACCGGAAGGTCGATGTGCAGCATTGTTCCATTACCGGCAGGAAACTCGGCAAATGCCGAAATGTCGGCTGCCATTCCCCCTTTTGTACCGGTTTTACCGGCGACACATTTACGGACATTGTCGTACCGTCCACCGATCCTGATCTTGACTCCGAAGAGTGCGGGATCATTCGAGGCGGCATCGGCGGATGTCCGAGTTACCGCGGATGCGAGGGCTATTGCAAGTATGAGACGCATGGATTTTGATTTTTTCAAAATACAATGCCTTTCTGTTGTGATACTGTTGCTTTTTGTTTCACTATTTCGTATCCAGTATTATCGGCAACCCGTCTTTCCCCGAGCCGATGATGACCACTTTCGCGTTTTCGGAACCTGCCAGTTTTTCGGTGGCTTCAATTCCTTTCCATCGGAGCAATTGTTCGCTGATACCGGCGGCCACAATGGCCTGGAAATCGGCGATACCCTTTGCTTCAATCCGCTTTCGATCGGCTTCCTGCTTTTCTTTTGTCAAAATAAATTCCATCCGCTGACTTTCCTGGTCGGCCTTCTGTTTCTGCTCGATGGCCTGGGTAAGCTGGACCGGCAGTGCAACATTGCGCAGCGGTGTCGTTTCGATGATTACTCCGCGAGGAGCTACCACCTTTGCAAGTTCTTCGCGTATTGCCAGGCCGAGCTGGTCGCGTTTGGTTGAGTAGAGTGCGCTGGCCTGGAAACTCGCGGTAACGGTACGGCAGATTGAGCGAAATTGAGGAATGAGAATAATTGTTTCGTAGTCGCCGCCGGCTACCGTTTTATAGACGCGGGCGGCGGAATCGGGATCAAGCCGGTAAAGTGCGCTTATTTCAAGACCGATACTCAAACCTTCCTGTGAAAGTGCCTCCATTGTTTCCTTGTGTTCTTTGGTCTGGATGGAGAATTTTTCAACCCGGGCAAGAGGATTTATAAGATGTATTCCGGCCGGAACGCTTTTTGGTGACACGATACCGAAAATATCAACAACGCCGACGTGTCCGGCAGGTACTTGCGTAAAGCATTGTATCAGTCCCAGAAGGGAGAATGCCGCCATTGTCGCAAGGCTTGCATATCGTACCGGTCGGGATGTCGTGCTATTTTTTTTTCTTTGCCTGAATTTGTTCGCCAGGTGAAAAAGGCGATAATGACGATAAGTACTGAAAGTAAGAAAGTCATCGGTAACTCCTTGCTGAAGGATGGTGGCAGGTTGATTTATGTGTTCCAGAAACTAACGATATTTGGTCTTTTCGATTGTATTGTACCGTGTCGTCACGATCGTTTTTTAAGCGGAGTCTGGTGTTGCACACCGTTTTCAGCCTCCGACCACTAATCAGGAGCCAATTCACTCAGTACATGGTACCGGTGCTACTCCCGGTAAAATCTTGTCAACAACTGCTGACCGTGTTGAAAGTGAATAGCCTGTCTCGGATGTTACGGGTGAAAAGAAACAATTCTTGATTCTGAGAAAAGGTTTCTATTATTGAGAAATTTGTACCTGTATTTCCACACGAACCTGTAATCCTCATATGGATGATCACCATGTCAAATAAAACGGATAACTTACTTTCCCAATACCTTTCCAACCTGACCGATCTTTTCCTGTAATTTACCGGCCATCTTTTCGACGATTCCCTTTGCCTTCAATTTGGGATTGTCGCTGAGATTACCGGCAGCTTCCTTTATGGTGCCGCTTACCTGGTGTACCGCACCTTCTGTCTGGTTTTTCGTACTTGATTTTACTGGTTTTTTCATCTGAGGCCTTCTTTCTCCTGATCAGTATGTGGTTGCAGATTCCCGAGAGGCTTTTTTTTGAAGTGCAATGCTGAAATTGCTCCGATTATAACACCGGCAGCAGCTGAGAGAACGATAATGAACGCAAGGGATACCTCGAATTTCCAGTATAACAACGACAATAAAACCGGCATCGCATTCTGTACGGATAACAACGTCACCAGAGCGATTGTTACCAGCACAAGCAGTAGGGTAAACATCATTTCCACCTTCCGTTGAATTTAGGACGTCTGAATGTCGCGTGAATGGTTTATTATACCAGCGGACGTCCCCGAATGATTCTGACCAGTACAATAACGACGGCAAATACCAGAAGAAGGTGAATGAACCCTCCCATGGTATAATTTGTAATCAATCCCGTCATCCACAGGATCATCATAACCAGTGCAATTATCCAGATCATATAGTGCTCCTTTGGGGTGTTCCCGACTCATGTTCGATTTGTGTTCCTTGTTACGCGGTACCAGGAGTTGTCAAAAAATATTCAAAAAGGCTTACCGATGACACTGAACCGCCTTTCACCAGGGGAGAGAGTTTGACTGACCGGTTATCTGATGGAATGACTTCACGACCAGTATACCACAGCCGATCCACAGACCGATTATTACTATTGCCAGTACCGAAGTACGGATTACTTTCAACATGGCGTCCCCGCAGTACTTTACGGTAAGGTGGCGAGTATGTCCTGTATGTTGTCACATTCAGGAACCGGTACTGCCGCCGCATCCGTATGATCCAGACCCGTTGTTACGTACCCGGGAACGGGTTTTTGACACCCCGCAATCAGAACCGGGCTGACTTAACCTGTTGTGAAGACCGCCGAAAGTGTACCGATCGGCTTTTTAAACGTCTCCGTACTGTTCGAAGTCTTGATTGGCGTGGGGGCATCTTTTCGAACGGTATTGTTTTTTTATGCATGATTAGAGATTAAGCAATAATCGGGCCGAAATAGTAACGGTTCATTTCACCGTGAAGGTAGATGACAAGGCAAGCTCTTCCGAGTCAGTACATTGCCGGAAATTTTCCGTTTGGTGTCGCAGTTGCCATACTAGTATTCCGGTAATTATACACGATGACATAAATGTGTATTCAAGGCGCATATTTAAGCTCCGGGATTGCACGGTTTCTCACCTCGGATGATGTACCCTCAATGAGCTTGTCGACAGCGGCGATGCGGTCAGTAGTATTCGGGTGGGTCGACATGAATTCGAGAAGTTTCGGGGAAGCGTTCCCCAGCGACGCTAAAGTCTCAAGAAACGTCTTCATTCCCGAAGGGTTATAGCCGGAAGCGATAAGATATTCAACGGCGCAACTGTCGGCCTCGAATTCATTGTCCCGACCGTATTTGAGGAACAGAAGGCCTGAGGACAGGTCGATCACTGTTCTGATTGCCGAGCTGTCGCCCACCACAACATCGAGCAGCATGCCGATGCCGTACTGCTTTACCATCTGTTTTGCGCCATGACGTTTGGCGACATGGGAAATCTCATGGGCGAGTACGCCGGCAATTTCAGCCTCGTTGCGCGCATTTATGATAAGGCCGGTGTAGACATAGACAAAGCCCCCCGGAACGGCAAAGGCATTTACAACGGAGTCATTGTTGATGATCTTGAAGGAGAAATCGATCCCGGTACGGTCATCCTGATGGTTTACGATATTCCGGCCGATGGAATCGATATAATTCACCAGGTTCTGATGGTAATTCGTTTTGGCGGTATAAAGAGGATATTCGGCAGTATCGGCCTCGATCCGGTCTTTGTATTGGGTTCCCAGTTTTACTTCATCTTCATCGCTGATCATCAGATCGGTGGCGATATCATTGATTTTGGCGCAGGTGATGGAAAGGGAAAAAAGGAACCCGCAACCGGCGGTCAGCAGGAATTTGTTGATCATAGTACCCTTCCCTAGACTACCCATAACAACCTCCAGGAAAAAGTGAAAAATACGTATGAACAATGTTGCAGATACCTATACCCGTTAAAGGCCGGGTCCAAAAATCTTATATGTCAGCGCTCTCGGGTTGAAGGGCGTTTTCGGCCAGCCGCAGCTCCATAAGCGCCTGAAGAAAAGCAAGCGTTGATTCTGCGCCCTGGTTCTCGTTTGAACGATCGGGATGGAGACCGTCTCTGCAGCCCCCGGTTGTCGGATCATAAATCGGCATGTTCAGATCGTTGCGACCGATAAACCATTCGAAAGCCCGCCGCGCTTCTTTGTGCCAGTAGCGGTCTGCGGTAATATTATAGGCTTCGAGACAGGCG
>JAFGHA010000069.1 GCA_016930275.1 Chitinispirillaceae bacterium | reverse complement strand
ATCGGCGCTGACTATGCTGCAGTTTTTAAAACCACCCCGGGAAAATCGAAAAATTCAGCAACTCCGATGCGCGGAAAGTAAGCTGCAACAGTTTCATTGTTTTTTTTCCCGTCAGGCTGTTTACCACTATTCTCTGTGCCCTTCGTGCACACTTCGATGAACTCATTGCACCGCTTCGTGGAAAAATCAATCTTTGTCTTTTCATCGGAATGTTGAAAAATGTCATTACCGGCATGCACATACAACAAGGGGAGCCTTCAAGCTCCCCTTGTTGACATCTGAATTCTGTTACCCCCCCCCTTACTCCCCCAGCACCTCCACGATCGTCTGCCGCAACCTTTCGCTGATTTCCGCCTTGCTCATGGCATCATCGATCGTTACCGGATCGCACACCGTGAGGGTTACGGTGCCTTTTCTAACGCTCAGGGAGTGCTTCGCGAGAAGCAACGAGGTGTTGTGTATCGCCACCGGGACCACTTCGACACCCGCCTGCTGCACAAGGGAAAAACTTCCCTGTTTGAATTTGCCGACCTTGCCGTTTTTACTCCGGGTGCCTTCGGGAAAGAGGGCGAGCGAAACATTGTCTTTTTTCAACCGGCCGATCGCGCGCTGTATTGACTTGTGCGCTTTGCGGGCGTTGCCGCGGTCGATCCAGATGTGTCCCTGCGCGTAAATACCCCATCCGAAAAACGGTATCTTGAACAGTTCCTTCTTCGCGATGAAACTCAAATGGTGGCGTAACCCTCCCATCAGCACCGGAATATCGAGCTGGCTCTGATGATTCGCGACGAATACATATCGTTTTTGTTTTTCGAGCTTTTCGAGGCCTTTTACCTCAACCTTTATTCCCGCCATTACCAGAAACAGGTTAATCCAGGTATTCCCTATTATCCGCGCAAGGCGTCGGTTGAAGGGCGCTGCGATTACCACCATCGAGGCGAAAAAAATAATGGTTACAAAAACCCACAGCAGCATGAATACCGCGTGCAGCCTGGCTCCTATGCCGCCGTTTTGGCCAGCCATACATTTTCCTTTCCGACTCTTCCCCGGAGTTCCTTGATGATATCGTGATCGGGCGCAAGCCTGCACTGTTTCGCCTTCACCCGGTACTCGTTCCGTTCACCGGTCACCAGATGCAGTACCAGTGCGCACTCACCGGGTTTTTCTTTTATGATATTCCTGATTTCCTGCAGAAAATCGACTTCGAGCCCCTTGGTGTGCAGCCGCATGTGGATGCTTCTCGTGAGCATCTGGCGCGCATCGGAAAGTGCCATGCAGTTATCAACTTTCAGTTTCCCTTTTTCCTCGTTGGACCGTTTGCCGATGACCCCGTGTACCAGTACCATGGCGTCGACCGCCAGCAGGTGCTTGAATTTCTCGTAGGCATCGCCGAAAACGAGCAGTTCAATCGATCCGTCGAACTCCTCGAGTTCGAGAAACGCCATGGTGCGTCCGTCGTGCTGGGTGTGCGGCCGCATGCTGGTGATCATGCCGCCTACCGTAACGGCCGCCCCATCCTTTACCTGAGCGAAATCCTCCGGTTTGAGGGATATGGTCGAAAACCCCCGTATTTCATCGATAAACCGGTCGAGCGGATGTCCGCTCACGTAGAAATTCAGGACTTCCTTCTCCTTCTGCAGCAGATGATTGTACTGCCAGGGATCCACCGACGGCAGCGGCGGCTCGGGAATGACCATATCCTGTGCTTCGGCGGCGGCTCCTCCCAACAGATCCTCGAACAGGTTCACCTGACCGGTGATACGGTCCTTCTGGAATCCGCTGCCGAACTCGAGTGCTTTGTCGATCGCCTCGAAGAGCTGCGCCCGCGTTCCCTGAAGACTGTCGAGTGCACCGGCGCATACGAGCGATTCCAGACACTTCTTGTTGACGAGACGTACATCGACTTCACGGGTGAAATCGAATATCGAGGCGAATTTTCCTTTTTTCGCACGTGCGGCGAGAATCGATTCGGCCCCTTTGCCGACATTTTTAATGGCCCCCATACCGAGACGTATGTTGCCGTTGTCGATACTGCACTCCTCGTCGCTCGAATTGACATCAGGCGGAAGGATCCTGATGCCCATCCGTTCGGCTTCGTTCTTCATGGTGAGAAATCCGTCCTGGTTGCCGATCCACGAGGTGAGGTTGGCCGTCATGTATTCGAGCGGGTAGTGCGCCTTGAGGAAGGCCGCCTGGTAGGAAACGTGCGCGTACACCGTGGCATGCGCCTTGTTGAAACCGTATTCCGCGAACTTCGCCATCAGGTCGAATACGTCCTGCGCGACTTTTTTGTCGATACTCTGGGCGACCGCCCCTTCGACGAACTTCTTGCCCATTTTCTCCATCACATCGGCTTTTTTCTTTCCCATCGCTTTACGGAGAATATCCGCCTGTCCGAGCGTGAACCCGCCCATACGCTGGGCGATACGCATCACCTGTTCCTGATAAATAATGACGCCGTAGGTGACGTCGAGAATCTCGCTGAGCATCGGATGGAGGTACACCACCTTTTCCTTGCCATGTTTACGGTGGATGAAGGTGTCGATATTGTCCATCGGACCGGGGCGGTAGAGCGCCGCCATGGCGATGAGATCCTCGATGCAGGTGGGACCGAGTTTGCGGAGATAGTCCTGCATGCCCTGGGATTCGAACTGGAATACGCCGGTTGTGTCGCCCCGGCTGAAGAGCTCGTACGTGAGCTCATCGCCGTCGGGAAGTTTCCAGAGATCGATTGTGGTATGATGGTATTTCTCGACGAGCCTGAGCGCCTCCTGCAGTACCGTCAGCGTCCGCAATCCGAGAAAGTCCATTTTGATGAGTCCGGCTTTCTCGACGTAATTCATGTCGAATTGCGTCATGACAATGCCGTTGCTGGGCTGCCTGAAAAGGGGCGACCAGTTCACCACGTCGCCGGGAGCGATGATCACTCCTCCCGCATGCATTCCCGCCTGCCGGGCAAGTCCTTCGAGCACGCCGGCATGGCGGAAGAGTTCCTGGTACTGCGGATTGTTGTCGATGGTGCGTTTGAGTTCACCGTTCGCCGCCAGCGATTTCTCCAGATTCTTCTCGTTGACCATTCCCGAAAGCAGGTTCGCCTCGGCAACCGGAACCCCCATCGCGCGCGCGACATCCTTCACCACCATTTTCGCCTTCATGCGGCCGAAGTTGATGATCTGGCATACCGATTCACGCCCGTATTTCTCGATAACGTAGTCGATGACCTTGTACCGGTCGCGGTCGGCGAAGTCGATATCGGCGTCGGGCATCGATATACGCTCGGGATTGAGAAATCGTTCGAAGATCAGATCGAACTTGATCGGATCGACACTGGTGATCCCGATCACGAAGGCGACCAGACTCCCCGCCGCACTGCCGCGGCATCCCACCATGACCCCCATCCGCTGCGCCGCCTGAACGAAATCGCGCACGATGAGAAAATATCCGGAAAATCCCATCGAGGTGATGATTTCCAGTTCGTAGGTCAGCCGTTCCTCGAGCCCTGGCGTGATATGGGGATAGTGCTCCCTGAGTCCCTGTGATGCGAGCGCTTTGAGATATTCATCGGGATGATTGAAACCGCCCGGTACATCGGGAACCGGCAGCTGCGGTTTGGTGTTGAATATCACGTTGCACCGTTCGGCGATATCGAGTGTGTTTTTGAGCGCGTCGGAACGATCGGGAAAGAGCGCGGCCATCTCTTCGGGTGATTTGAAATAAATCTGGTCGGAAGAGAACCGGTACCGTTTCGGATCGTCCATGGTGGTCTGCGTCTGGATACAGAGCAGCACCTCGTGGGAAACGGCGTCTTCACGATTGAGATAGTGGGCGTCGTTCGCGACGATAAAGGGAATACCCAGCTCGTTCCCGAGCGGTATCATCTCCTCGAAGGCGATGATCTCCTCATCGATCCCATGGTTCTGCAGTTCAAAGTAAAAATTTCCCTCACCGAAAATCGACAGATAATCAGTGGCAAGCTGTTTCGCCCGGTCGCGCTGCCCGTCGAGAATCGCCCGTGGAATGGCTCCGGCAACGCAGGCGCTGGTGGCGATGATACCTTCGGAATACTGCCGCAGGACCTCCATATCGATACGCGGTTTGTAGTAGAACCCCTCCTGATACCCGATGGAACTCAGCCGCATGAGATTCTTCCATCCGGCCTCGTTTTTCGCGAGCAGAATCAGGTGACTGTACGACCGTTCGTCTTTCGAGAGACTCTTGTCGAACCGGGAGTGCGGCGCAACGTACGCTTCGAAACCGATGATCGGTTTGATACCCGCTGCCATGCAGGCGTCGTAGAATTCGATCGCCCCGAACAGCCCGCCATGATCCGTAATGGCGAGCGCAGGCATTTTGAACTCGACAGCGCGCGCCACAAGATTCTTTATTTTTATCGCGCCATCAAGAAAACTGTATTCGGTATGATTGTGCAGACTGACAAACGGAGCGCTCATTTGGCCACCACCCCTATGGAACTGATCTTCTTTATGTAGAACTGCTTGCGGGTACCGAGCCTTTTGAGCTGCCCGTCGAGCAGCGGTTCCGCTCCCCCCTTGCTGCAGAGTACGGGAGTGACGGTATATGTTCCCTTGCGTACATACGGGCTTCCCTCGTAGGTGAACGTCAGCATCTGTCCGGTAAGAATCGCATAATCGATCACCTGCACCGTTTCACTCATATCGAGTTCCTTGAGACCGGTTCCGTATTTGGAACCGCGGAAGCTCGGTGTGGCGGCCACGCTCTGAGGATCATTCTCGGTGACGAGACGCCACTGCAGCGGTTCCTGAAGAAAGGGCAGAACGAATCCTTCTTCGGAAGGCTGTTCGGAATAGATTTCCGGCATCCGTTCATCGAAACCGAGACTGCGTATGAGATCGGTCACCTGCCGCTCGGTTCCCGGTTTTATCCGGAAGACCGCATGTACGGGAATCTGTTCAAGATAATCGGCAAGCTGCGGAAAAGCGGCGATCTGACCGGTAACCCGTTCTTCGGCGGTGATCAGGAGCGGTCCATTCGAGAGTGCCACCCTGAAAAACTCCCGTATCCATTCGCGCACCGATGCGAGTACGTTGACCGGCGCATTCCACTCCTCAAGAAGTGCGATAATCCGTTCGCTTTTCATGCCGCCGGCGAGAGCCTCGGTGACGACGCCTTTGTCGACCGTCCCGTGGTACACCTTGTCGAGCGATTCAAGTCGGCAGAACCGCGCCGCATCGTACACGGTTTCCGGCAGACACTCCTGCGGAAGAATAACCGTGAAATCCGGCATGACCACTACCGGCGCCGCATCCGGTACCGTATTGATCTGTTTTTGCGAAACAGTGGTGAAACACAGCTCCGTTCCGTGTTTCCGCACCTCGAGTATGCCGGCGAACCGCAGCGTCGCGAGCACCTCGCGTATGGTACTCTGATCTTCTTCCGGAAATACCGATGTCGGAAGCCACACTTCGCCGGTTTCACCGCAGAGGTGCTTCAGAAGAGAAATATTCCATCCGCCACAGTTTTTCAAAAACCACGTTTCGACCTCGCGGGTACGTTCTTCGAGCGGAAGGCCGAGCCACAGAGCGATCGCGCTGCAGCGGCATCTGAACATCTCTTCGTCTTCCGAGAACAGATCACGCGCGGTGCAGAAGGAGCACACCATCCTGGTGATCACTTCGAGATCGTCGTTTTTGTAGAAATCAGCCGTATGAATGAGCCGTTTAATCTGCTGCATCAGTACCGAACCGAATTTTCCCGACCGTTTTTTCATCAGCAGGTTTTTTCCGGCGAACGAGGCGATCAGTGCGATATCGTTGCTGCAGCGCCATGGCCATACCGCCGTGTGATGCGTCGCACTCTTTTTCTGGGCAGCTGTCCCGAACACCCCGACGAGCTCCTCCCGGAGCGCATCCGTAAACTCCGGAAATCCGAATATCCGCACGTCGCCGGCCGGACCGCGCGCCGCGTACCCGAGAAATGCCGCGACCACGGGATCGTCGAGTCCCGCCGCCGAAACCGCGGCGCAACCGGTTCCTCCGCAGAGGTACATGACCGCGCACCGCAGCCGGTTTTCTTCGTCAAGCGACCGGAATCGGCGGCACAGCGCCT
Source organism: Chitinispirillaceae bacterium (assembly GCA_016930275.1). Classification (GTDB taxonomy): domain Bacteria; phylum Fibrobacterota; class Chitinivibrionia; order Chitinivibrionales; family Chitinispirillaceae; genus JAFGNB01. The sequence continues at coordinate 1,854 of JAFGHA010000069.1, read as the reverse complement.
CCGGACGCGCGCTCTCGGTGGCGACCTCCTCGATCATCGCCGAAGAGAGGATTTTTCTTTTTCCGGAAGTGTCGCTGAAGAAGTGATCTATAACCCAGGCGGGAGGAAGTTTTTTTAAATATTCGGCAAAAAAAACAGTGTCACTTTGAATATGCATACGCTCGGTCAACATTCCTTGAAGTTCCGCATTCGACAGCCATGCGGATGCTATGCGAAATTATCCGTTACTCCAGCCGGTTCACCGGCAGCCAGAAACACCCGGAACCGTCAGGATAAGAGTGAAAAATACATACCGGAAGCAGCGGTAAGTTAGACAGAATTGCCATCACGCGAAATTGACCGAACCATGCCGTTGCGAAGCCGGGCCCTCGGGATTCAAGGTGATTTGGGCATATTCGCCTGTTATAGTGCGGTGTGAACCGTTATCGTTGCTGCCGGTTAAAAATAGTGCACAGCGTTATTTTAGTTTTGAACCGGTCAGGTGAACGGAGTTATTTTAGCGGTAGTCTGATTGAAACCGGTACGGAATTGCTCATCCCCGCAGGGTGACGCTTCCGCAAAAGAACAGAACCGACTCACGCTCACAAGGAGTGCCAATGGTAGATCCGAAACTGCTCGATATTCTCTGCTGCCCTGAAACCAAACAGGACCTTGCACTGGTCGATGACGCGGTCATCAAAAAAATCAACAGTGCGATCAAAGCCGGGACGGTGAAAAACCGGGGTGGAGAAACCGTCAAGGAGCTGATCGGTGCCGGGCTTCTGCGGGAGGACCGCAAGTTTCTTTACCCGATACGGGAGGATATTCCCATCATGCTGATTGACGAGGGGATTCCTTTCGCCGACTTTGATTCCTGATTTTCGCCTGCACGATTAAATAAAGGGCACCCAGTACGCCAATAAGCAGTATTCGTCCGATCAGACCGAAGGTCCGACCGGACTTTTTTTTCTGATACCGGCAGGTGAAGTGCAGCACCGGAAGCATACCTTTTTCCCCGCACGTTCCCGCGACACTCAGAGAAAACGGTGTCATTACCGGATTGTGCCCTGCGGGCCACGGGAACAGCCATTCAACCGTGCAGGTCGAATCCTCGCCGATCATGGAACGGTCCACTCTGAAATACGTTGCCGATGCCGCGGAATCAACCGGAAGCGTGATCGCCGCCGAGTCGCCGGAATCCGGGCTGAAACAGAGCCGGACCCTGGCGCACCCCTGCGTCAACCGTACCCGCAGGTACCCTGCGATTCCTTCGGGTGTCGCCATGACATCATACCGCCAGCTGGTGTCGCTTCCCCATTGAGCAGCCGTTGCGGGACTCCACTCCATCAGAAATCCGTCGAGTTGAATTTTACGGCTTTCACGAATCGGATCGACGTGAACGGTGTCGATCGTTCCCCCAGCGGTGACGGCACAAACGGTAAGCAGGAGCAGCGGAATTAAAGACCACATGGTGAAAGGTCAACCTTTCCGGTTTCGGGACGGAAGAATCGTTCGGGATATCGTCACGTGTTTCATAACATACTGTTTTTTAGTTTGTTGCACTACCGACCTGACACATTGCATCAGATAAACGTAATGACCGTCCGTTAAGAAAAGCGCCTCGCGACATTTCCTGTTGCCGCGTTATCCGCTATTTCTTTACACACCGGAAACCGATACTGACTTCGGAATACGCGGGTGAGAACCACTGCCGGTCGGACACGGAAATCCTGCTCCGCACGCTGTACCATCCCCCGCCGCGAATCACCCGGTAGAATCCGGCATCCGGCCCTTCCGGATCGTTTTCGTCAGAGAATTCGTACGCCGCAGGATCGTAATAGTCATTCACCCACTCCCACACGTTTCCGAGCATGT
>JAFGHA010000068.1 GCA_016930275.1 Chitinispirillaceae bacterium | reverse complement strand
TTATCGGAGTGTAGCGCAGCCTGGTAGCGCACTTGGTTCGGGACCAAGGAGTCGGAGGTTCAAATCCTCTCACTCCGATTTTTTTCTCTCCCTGAATTCGGTTACCGTTTCTATGTCATGTAGTGAAACACATTTCGCTTCCCTGAACTTAGTCGATTATACGTTTCCTCAGATTGAAAGACAGGTAAACAAATCACCGTTCCTGATTCTTCCGGTGGGTGGTATCGAGCCGGTGGGACCTTCACTCGCACTCGGGGTGATCAATATTGTTACTGAACGATTTGCCGCTGCGTTAAGCGAGCACTTTTCCGTCATAACCGCGCCGTTAGTACCCATCGGGAGTACCATACCGTTCAAGGCGTTCGGTGGAAGTGCGGGGGTACATCGTGACTTCCTGGTAAATTTCCTGATGGATTGTTGTAATTGCTGGTTTTTTCAAGGTTTTAAACGTATTATAATATTGAGTCTGTCGATGGATGCGATGGAGTGGGGAAGAGAAGTCGCCAAACGCTTTTCCGGAGAAAATACAGGAGTCCGGTTGATGACGTTGCAGGAGGATGAGCGGTTCCGGAGGCTTTGTCACGTGTATGAAAATTCCGGTGCGTCCGCTGGCAGAAGTGAGTGGGGGATTGCCGCACTGGCTGCCTATCTTTGTCCGGATTCCGTCCGGGTACTTTCGCCGGATGAGGACCGGAGCAGTCCGCGAAGCCTGCCGGAGAGTTTCAGGCAGTGGCATCGTCGCGGGAAAGATCCCGAAAAAATGAGAAAACTCTTTCCCGATGCGTTGTTTTCGGAATCGCCGGGAGAACTGCCGGATGAAACGACGGGAAAACTGCTGTTTGCATCCACATTGCAATTGCTGATTGACGACGTAACACCTTTTTTTACTGTTGAGGATAATGCTTCTAGATAATATTACCGAACGGACGCTTGATAACGGTTTGAAAATCATTGTGCTGCGCAAACCGGGAGCACCGGTTGTCGCAACACAGCTCTGGTATAAAACCGGAAGCATCGGTGAACGGGACGGCATCCGTGGTATTTCACATATGCTCGAACACATGATGTTCCGAGGCAGTGCCGCGGTTCGGAGTGAGGAACACGCCCGGAAAATCAACGATATCGGCGGTCACTGCAATGCATTCACTACCGAAGACATGACTGTTTATGTCAACAGTGTTCCGCGGGATTTCTGCGAGATGGTTTTTGAACTCGAAGCCGACCGGATGGATCGCCTCTCACTTGACCCGGATCTGTTTGAAACGGAACGGAAAGTGATTATCGAAGAGTATCACACCTACATGAACAATCCGGTCGCCAAAGCCTTTATGGAATTCCGGCAGGAATTTTTCCGCAATCATCCCTATTCAACCAGTCCGCTCGGAGTAATTACAGATCTCGAAACAATGACCACCGGGCAGCTGCGTGACTATTATCTGACCTGGTATCGACCCGACAATGCCGTTCTGGTCGTGGTCGGAGACATCAGTGAGAAAGCGGTTGTCGGATATTTCGAACATCATTTCGGTAAAAAGCGACTCGTACACCCGCAGGAGGGGCCGACGGAACTTCCACCGGTGGAAGATCATCGTTCGGATCCTTCCGTCAATCGCATGAAGCGGGTGGTGGAGTTCGATGTTCCTCTGCTGATCATCGGCTATCCGGCACCGTCGGCACGCAGCGTCGATGCGGTTGCTATGGAAATACTGCAGCTGGTGATTGCCGGAGGTGAAAGCAGCAGACTTCATCGTGAAGTCGTTCGTCGGCAGTCGGCGGCGGTAATGGTCGGGGGAATGAATCATATGCTCAAATATGCCGGCATGTCGATGTTTTTTGCGGCATTTACTCCTGATATTCCGGTCGGTCGTGTCGAACAGGCCCTGGAAAAACAGATCGAACGGGTACGCAGAGACGGGATTCTTCCCGAAGAAATGGAAAAAGTCAAGCATGCGACGTTGACGAGCAGGACATTTGAGTTGTATTCCACCGAAAATATATGTCACCGGTTGGGTTACAGTGAGTGCGTTGAAGGAGACTACCGAATGTGGGTGAAACGGCTCGAGGCGCTCCGGCAGCTTGACAGCGATCGACTCGTGGAGGTGGCGCGGTCGCACTGGGATGACCGGCATCGTCACGTACTGCACCTGCAACCCCGAAAGACCAATCCGTTGCTCTATGTCGCCGGTTTCCTGCGGCGTCTGCGCGGCGGGAGAAAATAGAAACAGGCTGTTGTTATGGCTAGTCAATTCCATTTTCCGCCGATGCAGGAGTATATGCTCGAGAACGGTATGCGGGTTGTTATACTGCCCGACCACGAGCAGGAAGGAATGGTGGTCGCCCTCCAGCTGCCGTTCGGACGGTTCGCCGATCCGGCGGGCTTTGAAGGGTGTGCGGAAATCTGTGTCGGGTTGATGCAGAAGGGAACCGAAACCCGGACCTACGAACAGTTTTCAGAAACGTTTGAAAACCGCGGTGCAACCCTCTTTGCCGATCTCGGCGAAGAGCATGCGATGATCGGTATCAAGATGCTTTCACGGTTCAAGGATGAGCTGTTCCCCTGTTTCCGTGATATGCTTGTCGCACCAAGGTTCGATACGCGGGAACTCTTCCGGCTCAAGCAGGAGATGATTACCGCGCTGCGGGCAGAGACGGTCGATCCCGGAACTGTTGCCAACCGTCATTTTTATCATGAACTGGCAGGATCGTCTCATCCGGCGGGTCGTCACCACTCGGTACAAAGCATAAGGAAGCTGCGTCGGGAACATGTCGTCACTTTTTTCAGGGAACAGGTCATTCCCGACGGCTGCACCATGGTGATCGCAGGTGACTTTTCGCAGTCCTGGTTTTCCCGTTATGCGCGTCCGGCGATTGAAGAGTGGAAGAATGCGGCCAAACGATTGATGAGGGTGGAAGCGCCGCCGGTTGCCGCAGCGAGAAAAGCGGTACGACTGGTGGAAAAGAACGATCTGACCCAGGTGTCGCTCGTGATCGGTCAGGATGCTCCCGGCGAACTCGACCCGCTGCGCAATCAGATCGCACTTGCCAACTATATCTTCGGTGCGGGGAATTTCTCGTCGCGGCTCATGACGCGCATCAGATCATCTGCCGGAAGAACCTATGGTATCGCATCGCACATTACCGCCGAGCGGCGATTCGGGGCTTTTACCATTAGCACCTCAACACAGAACCGGCAGCTCACCGAAGTCGTTGAAGCCGTACTGGGAGAGTTCCGGCAGTTCCACGACAAGGGAGTTACCACCGAGGAACTGGAAAATGCAAAACGGTTCGTCATCGGCAATATGGCTTTTCAGCTCGAAGGTATCACCAATCTGGTTGAAAAACTGCTCTGGTTGTATTTTTACAATCGTTCAACCGCCTATATCGAACGATTCGAGGAAATGATCAACAGCATCACCCTTGAATCGGTCAATGAAGCGGTCGCACAGAGGTTTGATCCGGAACGGTTGATTTTCATAGGGGTCGGCAGACGGACGGAAATTGCATCACAGCTTGCGGCATTCGGTCCACTGCAATTGTACCACTTCAAGGACCGTCTGCGGTAACGTTTATCCATCAGGCCGGGACCGTCAGCAGTGAAAGTGTTTGATAGTATATTATCAGAAGATGCCGTACCGGTCGCGCTCAGTATCGGCAGTAACAGCGGTGACCGAGGATGGTATATCGGGCAGATGGAACTCCATCTTCGGTGTCTTTTCGGGGCGGAAGTGAACGTATCTTCACTTATGGAGACCGCTCCGGTTGAGGTGACGTCCGGACATCCGTGGTACCTCAACAGAATCATCGGCAGCACCTATGCGGGAACGCCTGCGGATCTTCTTGAAGCGTGCTGTTCAATTGAACGGCAGCTGGGAAGGACCGGAAAGGGTTTGCGGACAGCCCGTACCGCCGATATCGATGTTCTGCTTTTCGGCCAAAGATCGGTGGCAACCGAGGAGCTGATTATCCCGCATCCCGGAATACTCAGACGACGTTTCTGTCTGGAGGGGCTGGTGCAGATTATGCCCGATGCGATGATCGCCGGCACCGGCAAAACCGTTTGTGAACACTACGCGAACATGACACCATCGGTTAAAAGTCAACGAATGCGGTTTGTCGTTCCACAGGGAGAAAATCATGGAGACTGAACAGACGGTAACGCTTCCCACATGGCTGAATTACGTGTGTGTCGAAGGGGTGATCGGTGCGGGGAAAACATCCCTCTGTACCATGCTTGCCCGGCAATGCAACGCCCGTCTGGTACTCGAAATGGCCGAGGAGAATCCGTTTCTCGACAAATTCTACCGGGACCGGCGTTCGTATGCATTTCAGACGCAGCTGTGGTTTCTGGTGTCCCGTTTCCGGCAGCTTTCCGAAGCGATCGCTCAGCAGGATCTTTTTTATCAGTTGACGCTCAGTGATTACATCTTCGCGAAAGATCGAATCTTCGCCAGTGTCAATCTTGAGGAGGCGGAGCTCAACCTGTACGATCAGATCGCGTCGACCATGGTGAAGAGCATTCCTTCTCCGGATCTTGTGGTATATCTGCAGGCGTCCACTGATGTGCTTCTCCGGCGCATAGAGCACCGGGGCCGGAAGTATGAATTCAATATGGATCCCCGGTATATCGGCACGATCAATGACGCGTACAACCAGTTCTTTTTTCATTACAACGAGACTCCGCTTCTGATTGTCAATACCAATGAAATTGATTTCGTCAATAACCCCGACGATTTTGGTGAACTGCTGAAACAGATCAGAACGGCGAGGAACGGCACGTCGTTCTACCAGCCGATGAACGCGAAGGATCGCCTGCGGCTCAAGGACCGGAATGTTTTCGATGCGCCCCCGGAGATACCGGAAGACACGACGATCGAAGAACCGTAGACCGTAAGGTGACCGGTGCTCGCGACACGGGGTCGGTCGTACAGCCATCATGAAGCGGTTCGGATGATTTTACAGAGAGTAAACGGCATTACATGAAGACAGTAACTTCAGTGCATGAAATGACCAATCTCGCCTATGCTTTCCGGTCGGTGGGAAAGCGGATCGTGCTCATTCCCACCATGGGTGCGTTGCATCGGGGGCACTTATCCCTGCTGAAAATCGCGAAAGAACTTGCCGATGTGACCGTCATGTCGGTATTCGTCAACCCGACACAATTCGGACCGCATGAGGATTATTCCCGTTATCCCCGTCCGTTCGATGAGGATTGCCGTAAAGCGGAAGCTGCCGGATGCGATGTGGTATTCGCTCCTGCTGCGGGTGACATGTACCCGCCGCTCCACAGCACGTCGGTTCAGGTGGACGGAATCACCACCCGATTGTGCGGGAAAAGCCGTCCGACCCATTTTCAGGGGGTCACCACGGTTGTCCTGAAGCTTTTCAATTGTATAAAACCGCACTTTGCCGTATTCGGCCAGAAGGATGCACAGCAACTTATCATCATCAGACGTATGGTCGAGGATTTGTACTGTCCGGTTGACATTGTGGCTGCACCGATCGTCAGAGAGAACGATGGACTTGCACTGAGTTCACGCAATGCTTACCTCACCCAGGAGGAACGGTCGGCCGCAGTACTGATAAGTGAAGGACTGCAGGCGGTGGAAAAACTTTTCAGTGACGGAGAACGTCATACTGCGCCCCTCATCGAAACTATTGAAGAGCGGTTTGCACAATCGTCCCTGATTGCTCCCGAATATGTTGAAATAGTCGACCTGTGTCTGCTCGAACCGGTTGATCGTATTGCTGATTCCGCACTGGTGGCAGTGGCATGCCGTATGGGGCAGAGTAACACCCGACTCATTGATAACATTATACTGGGAGGCCGGTTATGACTACACCGAAACATCCGCCGATTATATACAACCTTTTTCCTCGACATCTTAAAACAATCAACGACTGGACGGACCGGTTGCCGCATATCGCGGAGATGGGGTTCAATGCCGTTTTTGTCAATCCGTTCTTCGAAACCGGTTTTTCGGGAAGCCTCTATGCGGTGAAAGATTACTACCGGCTCAATCCCCTGTTTCTGAATAAGGGCGATGATCCGTCGGATTTCACTCCGGTGGAACGGTTCAATCACTCATGCACCTCGCACGGTATGGAGCTCATCGTCGATCTGGTTATCAACCATACCGCTTTTGATTCGGTGCTTACCAAACAGCATCCCGCCTGGTACAAAAGGGATGAAGACGGAAAGCTGGTAAGTCCCTTCGCCATTGATCCAGCCGATTCGTCCAGGGTGACGGTTTGGGGTGATCTGGCCTCGATTGACAATGAGACCAGTACGGACCGTGATGCACTGTGGAAGTACTGGGATACTCTGATTGGTTTTCTTCAGCAGAAGGGTATTCACGGATTCAGGTGTGATGCAGCCTATCAGGTACCGATGGAACTCTGGCGGACGCTTATATCCTCCGCGAAAAAGCGAGACCGTCGGGCAACGTTTTATGCTGAAACGCTCGGATGTCTTCCCGAACAGATTGAGGCGCTTGCTCCGGCCGGTTTCGACTATCTCTTCAATTCGGTGAAATGGTGGAACTACGATGATCTCTGGGCACTTGACCAGCATGCGGCCAATCAGATCATCGCGCCTTCGATAGCGTTCCCGGAATCACATGATACCGAACGGCTGGCGAGTGTTCCTCCAGGTACCATCTGGATGCAGAAGAGTCGTTATGCTTTCGCTGCCCTGTTTTCCGCAGGACTGCTCATGCCGGCGGGGTATGAATCCGGTGCGGTGACCGGAATGAATGTCGTGAAGGGAAGTCCACGTGATGTCGATTCCCCACGGTGGGATCTATCCTTATGGATCACCGCGATCAATGCTCTTAAAACGACCATACCGGTACTCGGTGAAGAAGGAAGCTGGCGACCGCTCAATCCGTTTACCGAGCAGTTTCTGTTTCTCGAAAAAACGTCGGCGGCGAAAAACGACCCGGTAATGGTATGCGTTAACAAGCAGACGGCTGCCGAGACGGTCGTTGAGGAGTGGATGGTTCCCAATGCGGTCAGGCAGTGTTCAAAGGCGGTGTCATTACTTGCCGATCCGCCTGCCGAGGAGGCCGTGCCGGTAGCATTCACCCTTGATCCCGCCGATGTCGTACTCTTTCTTCCCTGACCCGGAATACTGCAGATGAATTTACGGAAGGCACTGTTTCTTGATCGTGACGGAATCATCAATGACGACGTACGTTATGCGCACAAACCGGAGCAGATCAGGTTCTGTGACGGCATTTTTAAACTCTGTCGCACTGCCAGGGAAAAAGGGTATCTGCTTCTGGTCATGACCAATCAGGCGGGGGTGGCGAAGGGACACTTTACAGAAGAGCATGTGCGCGCACTTCACGAATGGATGGCCGGCCGGTTCGCCGATCGGGGAGTGCCGATAACCGCTTTTTACTATTGCCCCTTTCACAAGGATGGAGTGGTCGAACGGTACCGCAAAGACGATACATGCCGCAAACCGAAACCGGGAATGTTTCTGAAGGCGGCGCAGGAGCACGGTATCGATCTTTCCCGCTCACTTATGATCGGTGACAAGGCGTCCGATCGCATCGAGTTGCCGGAGCTCAGAAGTATTATCGTCAGAAGCGTATACACCTCTGGAGATTTTGATGTGGAATCTCTCGCGGAGGTGATTCCGATGTTGTGAGAAAAATTCAGTATATTCAGAATTTTGAATTCTGAATACGTTAAAAGTTATAAAAAAAGGAAGGCATGCTCAGCATGCCTTCCTTTTTTTATTGTGTATCTGAACTCGGATTACATAAATTGTTTTTCCGAAACATGTTCTCCGTTTTCATACAGCAGCATTTGTATCTGACCGGACGGTTTCGGGAAACTCATCTTGAGTTTCGCTTCGTGTTCCTGGTCGAGCATTTCCGGTTCGAGACGGGACGGTAGTGCTTTGTATTTTTTCCCGTTGACATCAACAAGGAAGAAATTTTCCGTTTTCAGACGGAGAGGATTCCATGAATAGTTATAAATGTCGATAACCGCACGAACCGTTCTTCCGCGGTTCTCCATGGTCGGAATAGCGAGAAGAATGTCCCATTTGTTGATGATCTTGAAAATGGCGGAATCGGGAATAGGATCGATGACGGTAAGATAGGCTGAATAAGTGCCGCGGTTTTCCTTACGCAGTTTGGAAAGCAGTTCCTTCGCTTCCGCTTTTGTGGAATCGAACAGCAGGGCACAGAGAACGTTAAACTCGGCAATCACGAGATCGTTCGCGTCGTTATTGGTTTTTCCGTTGGTGTAGGCGATTTCGGCTTCATCATAATACTGCTTGTACAACTGATCGATCGTGGTTCTTTTTTTCTCTTTAAGCGGAGCCGGATCATTGGCGACCGCGATGGCTTTATCGAGACGTTCACGGGCTTCGTCAATGCGACCTTTTTTAAGACTCGAGTCGGCCATCTGCGCAATGAATACGGCGTATTGCTGCTTGAGTTCCGGCAGCACGTCGGCAGTCATGTTTTTCTCGATATCGTCCAGAAACAGGGGAATCGCTTCCATGTGCGAGGCACCCTCGTTGAGTACCATGTTCGCGCGGGCGAGTGTCATTTCAATGTACCGGTTCCGCAGCTTGATCCCGACTTTATCCGGATTTTCCTTGATCGCCTTGTCGTAATTGAGGTAGGCGGTTTTCAGTTGTAGCCGCTGCTGGTCGCCCTGCAATTTTTTTGCCGCGTTGTACGCCGCATTCCCTCTCGATTCAGGCGTTGAGGAACAGGAGATGATGAGCATCAAAACGCTTAACCCCGCAAGAAGTTTGAAAGCCACCTTCATGTACTCCTCCATTTCTTATATATGGTAAAATTACCGTTGCACGATTGTTTATCTGCATAAAGATGCTTTTCTCCATAGAGTCATGTCAATAGCTCCGTATATCTTTGCTTGCAAGCGCAGGCAAGGTGAGGTATTTTGTCCGGATGAAACAGTTTACCGACTCGTCGAATTATTCCGCAGCGATGCACATTATCAGGAAACTGGTCAGTTCGGGATACGAGGCATTGTTTGCCGGCGGTTCAGTTCGCGATATGCTTCTGAGCGGACGAATCGACGGTGATATTGATATCGCCACCAATGCTCTTCCGGAGGCGGTCTCCCGTCTTTTTCCGCAGACCGTACCGGTTGGTGCCAAATTCGGTGTTGTGGTGGTGATTATCGGCGGAGTTCCCTTTGAAGTCGCCACGTTCAGGTCGGATCGGGGAATCGCCGATGGACGGCATCCCGCAGACGTGGTGTTCACTGATGCACGAAACGATGCATTACGCCGTGATTTTACCGTCAACGGACTTTTTTATGATCCGGTATCCGGGGAGATACACGACTATGTCAACGGACGTGAAGATCTTTCCGGAAAAGTGATACGCGCCATCGGTAATCCCGATCTGCGGTTCAGTGAGGATTATCTCCGTATGCTGCGCGCCGTCAGATTCGCGGCACGCTTCTCCTTTTCCATCGAAGAGGCAACCTGGGAGGCGCTGCAGCGCAATGCCTCGCATATCAAAGCGATATCAGTGGAACGGATTTTCGGAGAGCTTGACAAAATGCTCTGCGGACTACACCCCGACCATGCCCTTGCGTTGCTTGACACCTCCGGACTTCTCGAGCAGGTGCTTCCGGAGGTGGCCTCATTGAAGGGTGTCGGGCAGCCTCCCCAGTTTCATCCTGAAGGAGACGTATTCGAACATACGAGGAAAGCTCTGTCGCTGCTCGGCAAACATCCGTCACCGGTACTGGCATGGAGTGTCCTGCTGCACGATATCGGCAAACCGGCCACCATGACGGTGAGTGACCGGATCCGCTTCAACGGGCATGATCAGGCAGGGGCTAAATCGGCATGGCTCCTGCTTCGTAAATTACATTCGTCAAATGTACTCGCCGATGAGGTGGAGGCGTGCATCGCGAATCACATGAATATGATGCAGGTGAAGAACATGCGTCTCGGCACCCTCAAAAAGCTTCTCGCGCGCCCGACCATCGACGATGAACTCGAACTGCACCGTATCGACTGTCTGGCGAGTCATGGGAATACGGAGAATTACGGATTCCTCCGCGAGCAGCGGCGACGGTTTGCCGCTGAACAGATCAGACCGGAACCGCTGTTGCGGGGAAGGGACCTCGTGGAACTCGGTCTTTCTCCCGGTCCGCTTTTCGGTGAGATGCTCTCCGCGGTTTACGATCTGCAGCTCGAGGAGGTGTTGTCGAGCAAGGAGGATGCCCTGAAATGGCTGCGGGAACGGTATCCGCAGCTACCCGGTGAGAATCGTTGAGTGGTGCATGGCGGATGGCTGTAATAGGGTGTGTTTTTCCGTAACCGCTTTCCGGGGGGGGGTATGCCGCGGGGGAGTATCAGACAGCGGGAGTTATCATTTTTCACGGGGAACGAAAACCGTTGGTTTTCATCGAAAATAGCAAAAGTCCTGTTGTTACCGGTAATCACAAACTAGTATATTAAGATGTATTTTTAAGTGCGAAGTGAAAATACGGGCGATACGCCCGTTTTTGCTATCTGAAACATAAACCGGCTGGATGCGGTTGGTGTTGGATTGTAGATCGGGTACGGTACATGGCTGCTCTGGAAGAGATCGAACCTTTAATCAGTGAAAAATGCTCTGAATTCGGCGTCGAACTGTATGAAGCCCGCTTTTTCAGAGCCGGTTCACGGTCAATTCTGAGGATTTTCATTGATCGTTCCGAAGGAGTATCCATTGCTGATTGTGAACAGGTCAGCAATGCGCTGTCGGTTCTGCTGGATGTTGAAAATTTCATGGGCGGAAGGCCCTACACTCTGGAGGTTTCCTCACCGGGTATCGACCGACCGCTCAAAACGGAAAAGGATTTCCGGCGTATTTACGGAAGGAATGTTGTGGTTCACTTCAAGAAACCCGACGGTACGAATGCGACCGGTTCGGGAACAGTTGAGCAGTGTGAAGGCGGGATACTCCGGCTTTCGTGCGACGGCACGCCGGTGGAACTACCGCTCGATACGATCCTGAGTGGAAAAGAACAAATACGATTCAAGTAATCCGGGAAGGAATAAGGATGAATAAAAAGGGAAAAACCGAGGCGGTGAAAGCGCTTGATATCGCCGCATCGATCACTGCCGTTACCAAAGAAAAAAGCATCAGCACTGATCTTGTGCTTGACAGCCTCAAAGATGCGCTTACGACCGCGGCCAGAAAATATCTCGGTACGCCGACAAACGTCGAGGCAAAAGTGGATCGTGAACGGGGAACTATCGAAGTGTTCACACGGCAGATAGTGGTCGAGGAGGTTGAAGATCCGGAAATGCAGATTTCCATTGCCGATGCCAAGGAAATTGATGACGATATCGAGATCGGCGATGAACTGGTTCAGGATCTTGATATCGAACAGTTCGGACGCATGGCGATTCAGACCGCCAAGCAGGTGATCATTCAGCGTGTACGGGAAGCCGAACGGGAAAAGATTTTTTCGGATTACAGTGATCGCGTGGGAGAACTGGTGACCGGTACCGTTCAACAGATTGAAAAAGGGAATATTCTCGTGAATCTCGGTCGTACCGAAGCCCTGCTCCCCTACCGTGAACAGATTCGGAAAGAACATTACCGTCAGGGTGACAATATACGTGCCTGTATTCTGGAAGTGAAAAACAATCCCAAAGGACCGCAGGTGATCGTGTCGCGTACCTGTCCTGAATTTCTGGCTCGTCTGTTCGAATTGGAGGTACCGGAGATTTTCGATAAGACGGTTCGCATCGTGAAAGTGGTGCGTGATCCGGGGCACCGGTCGAAAATAGCGGTTACCACCAACGATAGCCGGGTCGATCCGGTTGGCGCCTGTGTGGGTATGCGGGGAAACCGTGTTCAGGCTATTGTACGGGAACTGGCGAACGAACGGATCGATATCATCAACTGGACCGAGGAACTCTCCCTCCTGGTGCGTAGGGTTTTTTCTCCCGCTGAGGTAAAACGGGTTATTCCGGTCGGAGAACGGAAAATCACCGTGGTGATCAGTGAGGAGGATCTTGCTCAGGCCATCGGCAGAGAGGGGCAGAATATCCGGCTCGCGTCGAAAATGCTCGATAAGGAAATCGACGTATTCGGCGATGAAGAGTTCGCCAACCTGACTGACGAACAGCGTGCCGCGGCACTGCAGGAACAGCCCGTGGAAAGTGAAGAAGAGATCGCCATGGCGGCGGATCCCGACGATTCGTTACAGGATGATGCGGGTGATGATCCGGAATCGGGAGCGGATACCGCCTCCGAAGAGGATCTGGTGCTCGAAGATGATACCGAGGATGCCGCTACCGAGGAAGGCGAGGATCCGGTGCTTAGTGATATTACCAGTAAGGCGATCGAGACGCTTTCTTCAACCGATGAGGATGCGGAAGATGCGATTGACAAGGCGCAATTGCAGAGTGATGGATTGACAGATACGGAAATTGCATAAAACGGATCTCATTTACCCCGTCGACCCGGGATGCCGCTGAAACCTGGCAATATTCAGGAACGCAACGGTCTAACCACAAGTCGGGATGTCACACGAGAGGTAGCCAATGGCAAAAGAGAAAGTATACAAGTTAGCACAGGAGTTCAAGGTATCCAGTGAAGCGCTGGTACAGATGCTTCGTGGTATGGGTATTCCTGTGAAAAGCCACATGAGCACCGTGGATGAGAATCTGCGAACCGATATCAAGAAAAAGTTCGAACAGGAACGTGCTGAAATCAGGAAAGAATACGAGCGTAAAAAGCAGATGCTCACCCGGGCCCGAGAAGAGTTGATCGGTAAAAATGAGGAAGAGGTCACGGCAGCGAAACAGCAGGAAACCCAGAAAGAGGGACCGGCGGAAACCGCTGTACCGGCCGGGGAACGTTCCGGCGCAGCGGAGAGTCGTTCGGAGCGACCCCATCAGCCGCGTCGTCCGTTCAATCGTGACCGTGTGAGAACCTCAGGTGAATCGGGCGGCGGCAGGGAACAGACCTATATCCCTCAGCATCAGCCGGGGAAACCTGCGGCGCCGGCAGCCGAAAAACCATCGAGTGACGCAGGACGGAGTGCACCGCGCGGAAATCAAAAAGGCAAGAAAAAAACGAAGAAGCGTAATGAACGGCCGGAGATCGATGAACTCCAGCTGAAAGCGAATGTCAAGAAAACGCTTGCCAAGATCGGATCCGGTTTTGCCAAGAAAAAATACAAAAAGGAAGCGGTCGCTGAAGGTGAAGAGACTGCCGAGGAAACCCGCAAAGTTCTTAATGTAGCCGAATTCGTTACCGTTAACGAACTTTCCAATATGATGAACGTGCCGATTTCCGAGGTTATCGCCAAATGTCTCGGGCTCGGATTGTTCGTCACCATCAACCAGCGGCTCGATTTTGAAACGATAGAACTGGTGGTTGATGAATTCGGGTACGACGCCCAACTGATGAATGAGTATTCCGATGGCGTGGAGGAAGTTGAAACCGAGGCCGACGAAGGACAGATGGTGCCGCGGGCTCCGGTGGTGACGGTGATGGGACATGTTGACCATGGAAAAACATCGCTCCTGGATCACATCAGGAAAGCGAATATCGTTTCGGGCGAGGCGGGAGGAATCACTCAGCATATCGCCGCCTACGAAGTGCAGACCAAGCAGGGCAGCGTCACGTTTCTCGATACGCCCGGTCATGAAGCGTTCACGGCGATGCGCGCACGCGGATCACAGATCACCGATGTGATTGTTCTGGTGGTAGCGGCCGATTCCGGTGTCATGCCGCAGACGAAAGAGGCGATCGACCATGCGCGAGCGGCCGGAGTCCCCCTGGTGATCGCGATAAACAAGATCGATCTGCCGACGGCGAATATCGACCGTATCAAAGGCGAACTCGCCAGTTACAATGTTCTCGTCGAAGAATACGGCGGACAGGTATCATGTGTCGAGATATCGGCGAAAACCGGTGTCGGGATTGATCGGCTGCTGGAAGTCCTGGCACTCGAAACGGAAATTCTCGAACTTAAAGCGAATCCTAACGGCAAAGCACACGGTGTGGTAATCGAGTCTGAGCTGGACAAAGGCAAGGGGCCGATCGCCACCGTACTTGTCGGGAAGGGTACCCTCAAAAAGGGTGATGCATTCGTTACCGGTATTCACAACGGCCGCGTCCGCGATCTGTACAATGAACACGGGCAGCTCGTTGAGCAGGCCGGTCCGTCGCAGCCGGTACTGGTCCTCGGACTTTCAGGAACGCCGCAGGCGGGTGATTCCTTCAGGGTGGTCGATGACGAAAAGGAAGCCCGCGAAATCAGTGCCCGCCGTCGTCTCGCGCAGAAGGAACGTGAACTGCGGCAGATCGGAACGGTATCGCTTGATCATCTCTACGAACAGATCAAGGCCGGGAACATGCAGACGCTCAATATCATTCTCAAGGGTGACGTTGACGGATCGGTCGAGGCACTGGCGGCATCGCTTGAAAAACTCAGTACCGAAGAGATCAAGGTGTGTGTGATTCACAAGAGTGTCGGAGCGATCAAGGAGACCGACATCAATCTGGCCATGGCATCAACGGGGCTTATCATCGGTTTCCACCTCAGTCCCAATTCGAAAATACGTGATCTTGCAAAAATGAACGGTGTTGAAATCCGGACCTACCGCATTATTTATGAAGTGCTTGACGATGTACGCAACGCGATGGAAGGGATGCTCAAACCGGAAATCAAGGAAAACGTGCTTGGCTCGGTAACTATCAGGAAAGTGTTCAAGATTTCAAAATTCGGAACGGTAGCGGGATCATATGTCGACAGCGGCGTAGTGCACCGCGGTGACCGTGCACGGCTCATCCGCGATGATGTCATCATCGCCGAAGGAAAAATCGGCAGTCTCCGCAGGCTTCAGGAAGATGTGCGCGAGGTGAACAGCGGCTACGAGTGTGGTTTGTCGATCGATAATTATTCCGATTACCGTGAAGAGGACCGGATTGAAGTGTTCGAGGAAATCGAAGTCGCCCGTAAACTTTCTCCGGTCAAGTAACAGGACGATGGCTGCACCCCATTTTCATAAGGAGCGGCTTGCCGAACTGATGCAGCGGGAAATTTCCGCAGTGATCGCACGTGAACTGCGGGACCCGCGTATTCCATCCGTTGTCACCGTCGCCGGAATAGAGCTTTCCACCGATCTGCGCAATGCAACGGTATACGTGAGTGTTTTCGATGCGGGAATACCGGCTGCCGACGCGGTGAAAGCGTTGAACAAAGCGGCACCTTTCGTTCAGCGCCTTCTGGCGTCGCGGATTTCCATCAAGCATATTCCCCACCTGTATTTCAAACAGGACAAGAGCATCGAGCAGACGCTCCATATCAACCAGCTACTAAAAGAGATTCAAGACGATGTGGAATGATTTCCATGAATTGATCAGCAATAAAAAACGGTTTCTCATTTCATCGCATCTGAGTCTGGACGGCGACTCCGTAGGTTCACAGATCGCAATGCGCTGGTATCTTGAATCGCTCGGGAAAGAGGTAGTGGTTTATAACTGCGATTCCGTACCACGCAAGTTCGCTTTTCTTTCAGGTGCCGAATCGTTCAGTACCCAGATCCCCGAGGACAGGTTTGATGTGGTGGTCGTTCTGGATTGTTCCAATCTTCATCGTCTCGGCTGGGAGGTCGCCACTGCGGCGCCATTGATGGCGAATATCGACCATCACCGTGACAATACCTGTTTCGGTTCGGTCAACATCGTCGATAACCATGCCGCCGCTACCGGAGAGATCATTTACCGTTTTTTCACGGAAGAGGGAATCAATTATCCGCCATTCGTTGCCGAAGCACTCTACGCGGCGATTTTGACCGACACCGGTGGTTTCCGTTTTTCAAATACCAGCAGCACGATACTTAAAATCTGCTCCGAACTCGCCGATCGCGGTGCGGATTGCTCGGCCATCTATGAACGCATTTACGCATCTCACAGTCCTGAGGGTCTGTTGCTGCAGTCGCGTATATGGGCCACTCTTCGATATCATCTCGGTGGAAAGGTCTGTTCAATGGAGCTTCCGCTTTCGTTGCTTGATGAACTTGGCGCCCGTTACAGCGACAGCGAGGGTATGGCCGATTTCACCATTACCGCCGAGGGAGTAGAGGTGGGGATGATGATAAAATACAACGATACGGAATCGCACTTCAGCCTCAGATCAAAAGGGACTATCGATGTCGGAAGAATCGCTCAGAAAATTCCCGGCGGCGGCGGTCATTTCAGCGCGGCGGGGTGTACTATCGAGCAACCATTCGACAGGGCGTTTTCCTATATGCTCGAAATTCTCGCCGGGGAGCTTGGTTGAGCGTTCGTAGCGGTTTTTTACTGATCGATAAACCCGGTGGTGTTTCCTCCTTTTCCATTGTCCGCACAATGCGATCACGACTATCCGTAAAGAAAGCAGGACATGCCGGCACACTCGATCCGCAGGCCGTTGGTTTGATGGTATGTGCATTCGGGAAAGCGACGCGGCTGATCCGGTATCTTCCGCTTGAACCGAAAGTATATGAATTCACCGTGACGTTCGGCAGTCAGACCGATACGCTCGATGGTGCAGGTACAATTGTGGCATCGGGAGGATCGGTTCCATCGGAATCGGCGGTCACAGAGTGTCTCAAAGATTTTACCGGAGAACTACTGCAGATCCCCCCCGTATATTCCGCCTTGAAAGTGGGAGGGCAGCGATCGTATGCTCTGGCGCGCAAAGGTACTCCTCCCGAACTTCAGCCGCGTACGATTTCCGTGGAACGTTTTTCTCTTTTACGGTATAGCGGCGGCGACGGGACTGCCGATTTTTCGGTCACCTGTTCCGGTGGAACATACGTCCGCGCGCTGGCAAGGGATATTGCAGAGAAACTCGGTACTTCCGGGTACGCCTCGGCAATACGACGGGTTCGATGCGGAATATTTGATGTGTTGAATGCGTATTTACCGGATACGGTGAGCAGTGCCACCCGACTTTTCACTCCCGAAGAGGTATTTCCCGTGCATACCGGAGTTGAGTTGTCGGAAACGATGTGTGGGGAAATCCGTCATGGAAAAAATATCCGACTGGAGCGGGGACCCGTCGGAGAGAACGGTAGTGTCATGGCTTTTCATAAAAACAAACTGATTGCGGTACTGCGCAATACCGGGCCGGGTGAATTTCACCCCGCTCTGGTCTATGATGTCGCAACGGAGAGCGGTGATGCGGATACTTGAACAGGGACAGGTTCTTCCGGAGAGTTGTTCAACCGTCGTAACGGTCGGCAATTTTGACGGTGTACATCAGGGGCATGTACTTCTGATGAAAGAGACCGTTCGTCGGGCCGGGGCTGCCGGAATAAGGAGCGTCGCTATTACGTTTGAACCGCATACAAGGGAGGTACTCTTTCCGGAACTCGTCACGGAACGGCTGACGACATTTGAAGAGAAAGCTTCTCTGATTGAACAGTACGGAATCGACTACCTTCTGCGCATACCGTTTACTCCGGAATTCAGCAGGAAATCTCCGGAAGTTTTCATCCGGTCGGTGTTGTCCGATACTTTGCACGCAGCCGAATGGGTGATGGGGGAAGGACACGGTGTCGGCAAAGATCGCACGGGAGGAAATAATTTTTTGCGATCCATTCTGAGCAAATATCATATTATACCATTTACCGCAGATCTGCTTAAACGTGATGCAACAGTGATTTCATCCACGCAGATCAGGATGCATCTTGTTAAAGGACGCGTTGCCGAGGCGGTGGAGATGCTCGGGCATCCCTATCTCATTTCGGCGGAACGTATTCAGGGTTTGAAAATTGGTTCTCAGCTCGGTTTCCCGACTCTCAACTTTTCCAGGCCGCCTTCGCAAAAAGTGTTACCGCCTCCGGGAGTATACGCAGCCGAATTGGAATACAGGAACAGTGTGCAGCCAGGTGCACTCTATTTTGGTGATTGTCCGACCTTTACCGGTCGAACGGCTCATTTCGAGTTTCACGTATTCGGCAATGACAAACCGTTTCCGGAAACCGGCGAATCAGCCAGACTCTGGCTTCACACGTTTATCAGGCCCGACCGGTCTTTTCCGACGTCCGGCGAGCTGATTACTCAGATAGAAAACGATATTTCAACCATACAGTTTTTTTTTAGAGGAGAAAGGTCATGCCATTAACCAAGGAACGGAAAAAGGAACTGACAACTGAATACGGTACCAACGAGGCTGATACCGGTAATACCGACGTTCAGATTGCTCTGTTGACGGAACGTATCAATCATCTTACCGAACATCTGAAAGTAAATAAAAAAGACCACCATACACGCTACGGCCTTCTGAAAATGGTCGGGCAACGCCGTTCACTGCTTGATTATCTGATAAAAACCGACATTGAACGGTACCGGGAACTTATCAAGAAACTTAACATCAGAAAATAGTGGATCAACGACCTGTCTCCCGTAGTACTTCACGATTGCGGAGCAATCCGCTTTCCGCAATCGCTATCTTCTTCATGCAATCCCCGTATGTGAATGCAACCCTGACGATATACCCCTCCGCGACACGGAGCACTGCAGGGCGGGGAACACTATCTACATTTAAAATGAGGAGCAAAGTTACATGACCTGTCGTACAGTTGAAACTGAAATAAATGGAGTGAAAATATCTCTGGAAACCGGTCGCATGGCAAAACAGGCGAACGGTGCCGTAATTGCCCGGATTGGTGACACGATGGTACTGGCAACAGCGTGTAACGGCAACGACAATCCGGAAAGTTCCTTCTTCCCGCTTACGGTTGAATACATTGCAAAGACCTATGCCACCGGAAGAATTCCCGGCGGATTCATCAAGCGTGAAGGGCGCCCCAGCGAGAAGGAAATTCTTACGGCCCGCCTGGTCGATCGTCCGATCCGTCCGTTGTTTCCTTCATTTTACCGGAATGAAGTGCAGATTATCTGTACGGTTCTCTCCGCCGATGAAACCTATGATGCGGATGTCATGGCCATTAATGCCGCATCATGTGCGCTCTGCCTTTCCGATATGCCGTTCAAGGAACCGGTAGCCGGGGTCCGGGTCGGTATGGTTGACGGGGCTCTTAAAGTGTTTCCTTCAATGGAAGAGACCGAAGCCGGGACGCTCGACATGATCGTGGCAGGTACCGACACTTCAATCATGATGGTTGAGGGCGGCGCGTACGAACTTCCGGAGGAGACACTTCTCGAGGCATTGCTGCTCGCGCATGAAGAGATCAAGAAGATCGTTGCCATTCAGAAGGATCTTATCGCTCAGGCTGGAAAAACAAAACTGGTTCCCGATGAGCCGGTTATCGATCCCGAGCTGGTTGCCGCCGTAGAGTCGATGGTGGCCGGTCGTATCCACGACATCAGCTTTAACGGGAACAAGCAGGAACGGTATGCGGGCGTTGATGCACTGCGCGATGAGGTGCAGGCAGCGCTTGCCGAACGTTTTCCCGAACAGGAAAAAGTTATCGCCGAAATATTTACCGACATCGAAAAACGCGATATCCGTCAGAGTATTCTGGCCAACAGCACCCGTATCGGCGGCAGACCGCTCGACGAGGTCCGTCAGATCACCTGTGAACTTGACGTCCTGCCGCGTCCTCACGGATCGGCACTGTTCACCCGCGGAGAAACCCAGTCTCTTGCCGCAGCGACCCTCGGTACCAAACTCGATGTGCAGCATATCGACAACATTCAGGGCAAATACGACAAATCATACATGCTCCACTACAATTTCCCTCCCTATTCGGTGGGTGAAGTGAAGCGTATGATGTCCGTCAGCAGGCGTGAAATCGGACACGGACATCTTGCGGAGCGGTCACTTGCACCGGTACTGCCGAGTGAAAAGAGTTTTCCGTATACCATCCGGGTTGTCTCCGAGATTCTTGAATCGAACGGATCTTCGTCGATGGCGACGGTCTGCTGTTCTTCGCTGTCGCTCATGGCTGCCGGAGTGCCGATCAAAGGGCACGTTGCCGGAGTGGCAATGGGACTCATCAAGGAAGATGAACAGGTGGCGATTCTTACCGATATTCTCGGAACCGAAGACCACGTGGGCGATATGGATTTCAAGGTTGCCGGAACCCGTACGGGTGTCACTGCAATCCAGATGGATATCAAAATCGCCGGCATTACGCCGGAAATCATGAAAGAGGCTCTTCTCAAGGCACGCGCAGCCCGTTTCCACATTCTCGGCATTATGGAAGAGACCATTCCGGAATCGCGTAAGGAGCTCTCTCCGTACGCACCCCGAATCAGCACCATCACCATCGAAAAAGACAAGATTCGCGAGATCATCGGCCCCAGCGGCAAGGTCATCCGCGACATTCAGGAAACTACCGGTACCACCATCTTCATTGAAGATGACGGCACCATTCAGATTGCCGCTTCGAACAAGGATTCACGGGATGCGGCACTCAAACGTATTCAGGGCATTGTTGCCGAACCGGAACTCGGCGCGGTGTACGACGCAACGGTGAAAACCATTGTCGATTTCGGTGCGTTTGTTGAATTCCTGCCGGGCAAGGAGGGACTGGTGCACATCTCCGAACTTGAAAACAAGCGGGTTGAGAAGGTGGAAGATGTGCTTCAGCTTGGCGATAAACTGCAGGTCAAACTCATCGGGTTCGACCGTTTCGGTAAAGTAAAATTGAGCAGAAAAGCGCTGCTGTAATCAGCTTATGAGCGCTGAAACTCAGGTTACCATCAATGTCAAACGTCTGCCGCACGGAGCGGGTCTCCCGCTCCCGCAGCGTATGACCCTCGGTTCGAGCGGCTGCGATATCTGCGCAGCCCTCGAAGAACCGCTTGATCTGCTGCCCGGCTCACGGGCGCTTATCCCGACCGGTTTCTGTTTCGAGATTCCTGAAGGGTACGAAGTGCAGGTCCGTCCCCGCAGCGGTCTTGCCATCAAATACGGTATTACGCTCCTCAATACACCCGGTACGATCGATGCCGATTACCGCGGTGAAGTTAAAATCATCCTCGTCAACCTGAGCCCGCAGCCTTTCGTGATCAAACACGGCGATCGTATCGCGCAGCTCGTTCCCGCGAAAGTAGCGAATTATGTCAATTTTGCGGAGCGGGATTCCATCTCAGAAACCGGACGTGGTGCGGGAGGGTTCGGCAGCACGGGCCTCTGACCCTCCACCGGCTGTTTCCACAGCAGCCATTACTGTCTCTGTTTTTCCTGTTTTATCCACCTACTTTTTCCAATGTACGGTCTTCTCTTCGGTATGCAGGTAGCGTCAAAGATCCGATTCTGTATTATAAGAACTGGTCGACATTACGATTGCCTCCATTGTACAATAATAAAAAAATCGTACTACGCGGTAGGTACGATATGCTGCAACGAAAAGTTACGGGAAGGAGAGACTATGGTACCGGAAAAAGAAATTATCATGCTGCTTGTCGGAATGGGTACCTGTCTTTTTCTTCTTTTTTATCGCGATGCCGTCAACGGTATCCCTTACGGGCGCCTGTTACTCACCGGTTTTTTTCTCACCTTTTCAGGCTGGTTTTTCACCTTCGCCGGGAATATCCTGGCATTCCAATTCGCCCGTTTTTTTGAATTCATCGGGTACACGGGGGGGGTGATCTGTGTAACAATATGGTGTTTCCGGACCCTTCCGCACCGTAGCCACGAGGATCATGCGCATTGACGTTCAGGGGTGCGGATGTGGCGGGTCCGTTGAACAGGAAGACTTGAGCCTTTCCCGCAAATGCTGACTACCTGAATCGGATAAAAAAGCTGCTTTACCAGCCTCTTCGTATCAAAATGCAAGCTGTAAGTGACATTGACACTACCTGCATCCAGCACCGGTATGCTTTTTTTTCTGCCTGCCCTGCCTGAATGGTGTTGAGGAATGGATCAGTCCTCGTATTTCGAAGATAGTATAATGGTGGTATGACCTTTATAAGGCGGAAGAATTATATCTTCCCATCAGTTTCCTGTTCGCGGGATTTATCTTCTGTGGTAGGGGCCTGCTATTGTCTGTCGTCATGCACTAACTCTGCGAATGTGCATGACGATAGTATGGAAAACGGATGAGTATATCAGGAAAGTCAATATCCCAAGGAACCCGATTGTGCTGTTCAATAGTCATCATTGCTGACTTGAAGAACCAGTCCCTTCTTTAAACGATGCAAGATTAGTGTTAATGTATCCATTACGTCAATATCGACTCGTAGTATTCATGTTTCTGATTGCCGTGAACTCACTTTATCCGGCTGTCGGTGTCAGTGTCGACGCTGAAGCAGGGTTCCGCAGTTGTGTGCCCGGCAGAACCGATGATACGCTATTCGGTGATTTTCCGGTTCTTGCAGTCAACATCGAACCTGAATGGTTACTTCATCCGGCCGATTCCATCCGTTTGAAACTGAATTTACATGGTGATGCACTTAAATATATCGGCGGCAGCGGAGAGCTTACAGCAGGACCGGAGGTCGGAATTGAAAAGAGGTTTATGACTCATAATTCGCATGCATCCATGGAAGTTACCTGTAATTTTATGCCATCCGCCTTCGACCCGACGGGACTGGAATGCTATATGGAATATGCGCTGATGTTGGAGCGGACCGGTCATGGTAATGTGCCACTCACCGGAAGCTACACCTTCGAACTGCAGACCGATATCGGTTCGTCACGAATGGATTTCAGGAACCGGTTGCAGCTCAAGGCATCCTTTCACGTTTCCCGGTATATAAGCCTTAATGTGAAAGCCGGTGGTCTCTGGAATCTTTCCAATATGGAAGGTGCAGGTTATTTGCAACCATTTCTGACCGGGGGTATCGCAGGTGCGGTTGATGATCGGACAACTATTATGGCTAAGGTATATGGATCCTACTCTTTCTATACACCGGCGTCTGTTCCGGTACTGGTCAGGGCGGGAAACAGCGGCAACGGGAAGGTAAAAGACACCCTCCTGTTCGATCAGCCGCTGGATGGGAGGCCTTTTGCGACCTGTTATGCGGGTTTTACACGGGATTTGAATTCTGCACTGTCGATTCATCTGTATTATATGAACACAATTTTCGGTCGCAGCCGCACTGAACGGTTGTATCTGTCACACCAGATCGGACTCTGTCTGGGGTGGAACAGGGAGACTTTCTGATGCATGGCCGTAACCGGACAGCTCCCGTATTCGTATATATGCCAGACAGGATACAACGTGCGTGAATCGGTAACACGGGAAAATTTTCATAACGTCGTTCGTACTTACAGCGGGTATGTGTACACGATAACATGGCGGTTGCTCGGTAATGCGGCCGATGCCGAAGATGCCGCTCAGGAGACATTCATCAAGGCGTTCAAACGGCTGAAGTACTACAATGAATCGTTGGGGATGAAAAACTGGTTATGTACCATTGCACTGAATACCGCCCGCGACTTTTACCGGAAATCGAAACGAGCCGGACCATCCACGGTTTTGGAAGAGGGAACGGTGCGCGACGACGAGGGGGAACTACGGGAACTTTCCGTCAGGGTGGGAGAGCGGATTGATATCATGCGCATGCTCGATTGTCTCGATATCAGGTACCGGAGTGTGGTGGTCCTTTTTTATATGGAACAGTACAGCGTCAAAGAAATTGCGGAAATGATAAAAAAGTCCGAGAGTGCAGTAAAGGTATGGCTCTATCGGGCAAGGAAAATACTGCTTGAACGTTTCGGAGAGTCGGTTGTATGAAATGTGAACAGGTACGGACTTACTTCGACCGGATGTACCGTGAGGGAGATCGTTTCGATCGGAAACAGGTGATCTCCCACATGAGCGAATGCGGAGGATGCAGGCGGGAATTCGACCGGTGGTGCATACTAGCCCGTGAAATGAGTGCGGTACCCGAAATGGATGCACCCCCAGATTTCAATCAGAAGATGCTGCGGAAGATCGATATCCTCAAACAGAAGAAACCGGAAAAAAGAAATCACTGGTCATGGACTCCTTCATGGCAGACGTATCCGGTTCCGATTGCACTCTGTGCAGTTCTATTGATGATAATAACCGGTATAGTTGTTACGCTGTATCGTAAACCGGCAACCGATGTTGCGGTAAAACACATGGAAGCATCTCACGATGTAAGGGTTACGGCTCATTTCCGCCTTTCATGCACCGAAGCACGCCAGGTGGCGGTTGTCGGTGATTTCAATGGCTGGGATACTGGAAAAGACCAGCTGGTGAAAAACGGTGACGGTACCTGGGGAATCGATATGCAGATAGAAAAAGGGTGCTATCAGTATCTTTTTCTGGTTGATGGAACCGAATGGCATCGGAATCCGGCGGCCGGCCGGCAGGTGCCCGACGGATTCGGCGGATTTAACATGGTTATTGAGTTGTAGGCAGGATGTCGATAGTGAAAACAGTTGTTTTATTTTTTCTGGTACTACTTATCGGATCGATCAGGGCAAATGGACAGAGTGATCGATGGCAGGATTCCCTTGCTCGGGTGATCGAGACATCACGTGCAGCAGGCATACCGGTGGAACCGCTCGAAAATAAAATTCGTGAAGGCCGGGCGAAAGGTCGATCCGCCAGAGAGATCCTGCCTGTAGTCATAAAGCGCAGGGAGATGCTTTCGCAGATTATGGAGGAGCACAACGGCACCGTTCCCGGCAATTATATGCATGATCTGTTCGAACGGGAACGAACTGTTTCCGTACAGGTTGTTCATGACCCCGGAGCTGAAGGAGACATTCCATTGGTGAACAGCGATTTCCGGAAACCGGGCTCAGGGGCACAAAAACGTAACATAACCTCAAGTTCCAAAAAGGAAGCTTCAGGAAAAATTGAAAACCATAGGCGGAAAACCGATCGTTTGAATGAAATGCAGGAACGAAAAATTGAAAAACTTCTCGAAAAGAATGAACGTAAGGTGAATAAAAGGATGGAGTCGGCTGAAAAACGTATGCAGAAGCGTATGGAGAAACGGTACGGGAGAGAATAGTAACCGTTTATCGGTCCCCAACAGATATCAGAAGTCGAAGGTCGGTGTTATTATAACGCCGGCCTTTTTTTGTTGGTGTGTCCGGTAGTAGTAAAAATAAAAAAAAGACTCACCAGTGTAACCGGAACGACGAAACCTTCGTATATGAAGCATACACGATGATCACCATCAACAAATTCCATTACAGGAGGAATTATGAAACGTTTTTTAATCACGACTGCCGCGACTGCCGCACTGCTGATCGCAGGTTGTTCTTCTCCCGTTCAGAAAGCCTCGGATGCCGGAGGAACGCTCAGACTCAGTTTGGCAAACGGTGACGGTGCCGCAGAAACACTGGCAAAACAGATCCAGGATGGCGGGAACGGGCATGTTGAAGGCGTGGAGAATGTCTGGATCACCATTAAAGAGGTACAGCTGCATACTTCAGGCGGGAATGGCCATGATGCAGGTTGGAAAACCGTAGCGACACCCGGTCAGAAATTCGATTTTCTTGAACTGGTCAACGGATTGACCGCACCGCTCGATCTGTATGCACTGCCTGCGGGGCACTACACGCAGATCCGGCTCATTCTTGAAGAGGGCAGTGAGGATGATAACCTGGTCAACAGTGTCATTGTCAACGGGGAAACCGCACCATTGACGATTCCGAGCGCCTACCAGACCGGAATTAAATGTGTCCGTTCATTTTTCATCGAAGAGGGTGAAGGAACCGAAATTTGCCTGGCGTTTGATGTCCTGAATGCGATACATTATTCCGCCGGAAACGGGTATATGATGAAACCGGCGTACCGGACCTACAAGTGTGACGGTACCGTGGATGATCCGGATGAGGAAACGTCCGAAGAAGAGACCTCAGGCGGAGATGAGGAAGTTGATTGGTGGTGATTGAGACGGTGGTTTGTCGTTCAAGGGAGCGGACATGATACTACTGATTGAGGTTGTTCCCTGCAACGGGTAGCAGGTCTGAAGCCGGCCTTGGTTTTACGAATGCAAAGCATTTATTCAAAACTATAATACCCCGTCCTCTGCGGGGGCAGAGATAATAGGCTTTGCCATTTACCTCTGTTACAATTGGCGTAAAACTGTTTATGCTTTCGCACAATGTTTTGGGTAATCCGCGCCACACTATCGTGTGTCGGCTTCTTCCTGCTTTTCGGCCTCTGGCCTCA
>JAFGHA010000067.1 GCA_016930275.1 Chitinispirillaceae bacterium | reverse complement strand
CTTTTCTATTCTCTATGAATTCAAATACTTGGGAATATCCCTTTGAATCCTCGAAATACATAACATGCCATGTTCTTGGACTATTCACGATGATTATAATATACATCATAATAGATGTAAAGGCGCTAATAAATTTTATGGGATTTTTCGGTAATTTAGCCTTTTTTCCCGCGCGTGAAAGAACCTGCCTGACGGGAGAAAGGTCTACAGGAATTTGATAAAGGCGCAGTGGACGCACATTGTCCGCCACGTAAAAGTCCGTCATAATGCAAACCCTTATGACCCCGCCTGGAACGACTATTTTCTTGATCGCAAAAGGTCGGGAAAGTATGTTAATCAGGATGGTCGCTTTGTCGAGGAGTTCGGGTGGTTGTATGACAATGGCTGCCTTCGTAATGCCTGAGCCGTATGAGTGGAAACGATCATGTACGGTTCTTAGGGAGGAACGGGGCTGAAATGCCCCTGACCTACCCGGTAGCGAACTATTCAGAAGGATTTCCTTATAATGAAAATACCTAAATTAAAGAATACGGTTTATATTCAACACATTATTAGTGTGCCATTTGAAATAAACAAGATCTTTGATTTTTTCATTAAAAATAATTTATCGAAATATTTTTCAAATATATCAAAAGGGCACAAATATTTCAATTTACGAGAAGGAGATAGTTTAGAAGTTGGTTCAATAATTGATTGTGAAGAATCAGCTGGGAATCAATCTATCAAACACGAATACCATGTTTCAGATATTATAAATAATGAAAGAATAAGTTATTATTCAAACCCATCTTACATTAAAATTAATCTACCATGGAAAATAGTAAACAGTAAAAGTAATACCTATGTTTATTATGATTTTGATAGCGACAATAAATGTAACACAACTATTCGTCTGACGATTGGAATCCAATTTTCAAATAAATTTGAACAGGTATTTTCATTATATTTTGGAGGATTGATTCCCTGGAAAAAGCATTGCATAGAAGAAATGGAAGGATTAAAAGAAGTATTACTAAGTTTCTTTTAAAATCCTTCTGAATACTTCGCACAACTTAGCACGTGTGCTCCGGGCGGTTGTTCCAACCGTCCTCGGCCTAAGGGCAACCTACTCCACTGCGTTCCAGCAAAACGCCGGGCGAGCGGGCGGACCCGTTCAAAGCAGTAGACTAGCTTTTTTTCCAAAATATGCCGGCCCTAGAGGAAAAAAGACAATGAAAAAGAAAAGTGAAATGACAAAATCCGAAATGAGTGCATTGATTAAGAAAGTTATCACGAGATTTTCCCTGTTACCCGTCATTCTCGGCACACTCATTCTCGTTCCTGCAGGGACATTCAATTACTGGCATGTATACGTTTACATAGCGGTTCTCGTGATTCCAATGATTGTTGTCCTTTTTTATTTCCTTAACGTTGATCCACAGTTCTTGGAAAGACGAACGAGAGCAAAAGAGAAGGAAAAAAAGCAGATCATTATCCAGGTGGTTTTTTCTCTCACATTCTTCTCAGGCTTCATTATTCCCGGTCTTGATCGCCGGTTTGGCTGGTCTGATGTTCCTCTTCAAATTGTTATTGGGGCAGATGGCGTTATCCTGGCCGGCTATCTGATTATCTTCTCCGTTTTCAGACAAAATAGCTATGCGTCGCGGGTCGTTGAAATTAATGATAACCAGAAGGTAATCTCAACAGGTCTTTATGCCATTGTTCGCCATCCAATGTATGTCGGAGTAATCGTTATGTTTATACCTACACCGCTGGCTCTGGGTTCATATTGGGGGTTACTGCCAATGGCCGCTATTCCAATAGCCATTGTTTTAAGAATTTTGAACGAAGAAGAGGTTTTATCCGGAGAATTACCCGGATATAAAGAGTATTGTCAAAAGACGAAGCGCCGTTTAATTCCTTATATTTGGTAATAATAAGGACGGTGATCAGCCTGCAACAACCGCGGTCTGAAACGCCGGGAAATAGAAGAGGCGATCGAAGCCGAGAACATCGCGGCATTTATCGCTGCGGCGGGGTATGACAACATCAATTACGGCGGAACAGGGATTGCATACAGGGGAGGCGGAGGGCCTCGAAGGAAAGTCTCTGCAAGCAGCCGTTTTTCAGCATTTTTCTTGCCGGCGGTACGACAGTTGTCCATCAGGCTTCCTTCCGGGGGGGCCGTTACCCTCCTCGACCTTGCCGGGCGGGTGGTGGTGAGGCAGATTGTCGGGCAGCGGGAATTCCGGGAAGGCATGACGGTGCGTATACCCGCCTCTTTCCCGGCAGGAGTGTATGTTGTCAGGTTTAGGGGGACCGCCGGAACAGTAGAGCGGATGGCGGCGGTATATTGAGGGAAATAAAATATCAATTGATATGTGGTATGTTATTTTCCGACCTCTCCCCTGCCCCTCTCCTATCAGAGAGGGGAAATGGATTTTCTCATCTCCCCCTCTCCGGGCGGAGAGGGGGCAGGGGGGTAAGGTCAGGCGTAAAGAAGAAAGGAATCGATCATATAATTGCTTTAAAGGAGAGATCATATACTGTCGAGGGGGGGATGCTGCACGCTGATCCTCAGCTTTACCCCCGGCTATACGGCCGCCGTGTCAGCCATCGACGAAACCATGCCTGCGGACATTCCCGATTCAATCGTCGCGGAATGGAAGCATCAGGACAACATCGGGAGCTGTTTTCCCCCTTCTTCATTTACGGGAGGGGGGAGATGCGGTGAGGCGATAACAACCGTCGGAAAACAATAGCTGTTCAATTCCAGCAACGTAAAGTTATTTTAAATAAAAAAATCAGGCGACCATGCCCCTCAACGATCGGATACTATGCGATTGAATCGTTTTCCTGCCCGGCTGTTCGTTACTGCGGTGTATCTGCTGTTTCCGGCCGTACTTCCCCTTGCGGGAGCATCGACCGAGACGTTGAAAAAAATAACGATGATGGTTGAAAACGGCTCTATTATGCTCAACGATGAGAACGGGGCGGTGCTCGTCGCCGTCAATCCGGATACACGGTACATCCCCGCGTCGATCATCAAGATACTTACCGCAACGATCGCGCTCGATCTGCTCGGGCCGGATTTCAGGTTTAAAACGGAGTGCTATACAAATTGTAAATCGTGCCTCGTCGTCAAAGGCTTCGGAGATCCCTACCTCATTTCGGACGAGCTGCGGAACCTCGCGCGGGGGTTGAGAGGCAAAGGGCTTGTCCGGATCGACAGGATCAGCCTCGATCACACCTTTTTTTCGGATGATTTGACGATCCCCGGCATCTCGAAGACGAGCAATCCGTACGACGCGCTCAACGGCGCCCTCGTGGTCAATTTCAACACGGTCAACGTGGGAAAAGACGCCTCCGGAACGGTCTTTTCCGCGGAAGAGGAGACGCCGCTCACGCCGCTCGCAATCGAAAAAGCGGCATCCCTCCCTCGCGGCACGAAACAGCGAATCAACCTTTCCAGCCAGCGGGCAGACTGCAACCGGTATGCAGGGGAGCTGTTGCTGACGATTTTCAGGGAACAGGGGGTGGTCGTCACCGGCAACACCATCAGTGAAGCAACGGCCGATTCGAGCCGTTCACCTTTTTATACGCACTACAACTCCCGGCCGCTGCAGGAGGTGCTGCGGGGGCTCCTCAAATATTCCAACAATTTCATCGCCAATCAGATTTTTCTGGCAATCGGCGCGCAGCAGGAGGGCGCTCCGGCAACCATGCTGAAAAGCAAAGCCGTCTTCGAAAAGTATATCCGTACGAAACTGCACATTCCCGAAACGGAACTGGTCATGGCCGAGGGATCGGGCATCTCCCGCGACGACCGGGTTACCGGCAACGCCATGATTTCGATCATGGAACGATTCAGACCGCATGCAGCCCTGTTGACCCCGAAAAACGGGCACCCGTTAAAATCCGGAACGCTCAACGGGGTGAACAACTACGCGGGATATATCAAAACCGAAAAAGGGTTGCGGCCGTTTGTCATCATGCTCAATCAGGAACACGGCAATCGCGATACGATTCTGAAACTGCTTGAGGGGTATTGACCGTTCCCGGCACGCACGGAAGAGACGCGGCGCGCCGTGTCTTTACACTAGTAAAAGGTCCGAAGATTATATCGTCTCCTCTTCATCCAGATGCTTCAGAAACGCCCGTCTTCTCATCCAGGCGATAAGCATGAACGAAGCGCCGGCAATCCCGAGAATGAGAATGACAAGAAGAACGACCAGGATGCCCGACGCCCCCCTCTTTTCCTTCGCCGGTTTGTCCGCTTTTTTCTCCTTTTCGGTATCCGCAACGGTTACTGCCTTCGTCGAGGTTTCTTTCGGTTCAACGGCGGTCGCGGGCGCTCTTTCCGATGAGTAAACAATCGATATCCGGTCGATTCCCTGTACGGTCAACGGTTTTTCAATGCCCGTTGCCCCTTCCTCCCATTTGTTGGAGAAGAGACTTTTACGACCGAGTTTTATCAGAAATGGAGTGAAGATTGAGCTCGAAAATTCATGGAAGCTGTCCCAGAGATCGATTTTCAGCAGGACCGATCCGATAAACCGGTTACCCCGTTTGAGAATCGGCCGCGCCCAGAAAAGGTAGTACCTGCCCTTTTCTTGATCCCTTATCAACGAATAGTACGCCTCCTTTTTCTGGCTGACCATCCTGAACCACTTCTGATTGGAAATATCGCGCATCGGCCGTTCCACTTTCTGCCCCCGGATCACCTCGGAGATCACCAAGCCCTTTGAATTGGTCCGGATGAAGGTGTTGTATGCCAGGTTTTTTCGCATCTCACGAATAAAAAACCGTTCCGCGGAGCGAAGGCTGGTGCTTTTCACGGCTCCCGATTCCACAATCCGGGCAAAAGCCTCATCCATCTTCACAAAATAAAAATTCACCTCTTCCTGAAGGCTGGAAGAAGCGCCGGATACGGGTGAAAAGAGGAAGAAAACAACGGCAGGAAAAAGTAACGGTAGGATTGTTCCGCGCAGCTTCATCATGGCTCTCCCTCGGGTTGAGGTTCCTGGTACTTCTGATAAAGTATACACTCTCGGGTACCGCTACGGAAAAAAAATAATTGAAAGAGGCTAAATGAAAGATAGAAGTCGAGTACTTTTAACCTTTAAAAATTCCGTTTTCAAGAATAATGGAACGAGATTTAAATGAAATCTCTAACTTTTTGACAGGTATGACCACTATTTAGAAGGTATCTCTGGATATATTTTTTGGTATATTTAATAGATCGGCAGTTTTAATTTAAAAGGAGGCCTCATGTGGCCGGTTTTTTCCATGGAATGTAATTAATTCTTCAAAAGGAGATGGTATGAATAAAATTATCTTCTTGATATTGACTGTTTTTTTGGTTTCACAGGGAGCTATTTACGAGGCTACGGACCAATCTGACGCCGTTGTTCTCACCACCAGCGCCCTAAAGCTGGAAATTAAAAAAAGCGCATTTCAAATTTCGGTTTTCGACCTAGACGGCAAGCTCATAACCGGTCAGGCCGGTACCATGGATAAAACGGGGGCTGTTTCCAGCCACGCCTCCGCCGGTACCACACCCGTCGCTAAACGGTCTCCGGCCCGCTACCATGCCGAGGCCGAGGCCTCCATCACTGGTGAAACTCATAAGTTCAATTGCGGCAACGCGACGGTCTACATCACTTTCCGCAATCCTTACGTCTTCAGTGTGTTTATGCATGCGCCCAGCGCTTCCGGCGCCACCAAAGAGACCTTCAAATCATCATCTGACGAACATTTCTGGGGTCTGGGAGAAACGTGGTCCCTGCATGCTCTGGACCTGAAAGGGAATACACTAAAAATGAAGAACGCGAGCGGTACGCCGGATGAAGGCGGTTGGATCCCTTTCTATATAAGTTCCCGGGGCTACGGCATTCTCATCGACAACCACCTGGCGGTGGAATTCAATTTTAGCAGTACCAGTACAACCATCAACATGCCCGCTATCGCCGGCAGCGCGGACGGAGACGGCTATGTCAGTGGCGCGTCCACAAACTGGTACTTTTACTACGGTCCCAACATGCTGGACGTGATAGACCGGTACACGGAACATGTTTCCCGGCCGGCGCTGCCGCCGCCCTGGGCAGTGTTTTCAACCTGGCAGTGGCGGGACGCCAACACGGAGGATGGCGCACGTTCCGATGTCCAAGGCATGCTGGACGCAAAAATACCCATGAGCCTCATCTGGCTGGACCGGCCCTGGGCCACGGGTGACGAGGGTATGCCGCCGCCGTTCAGTTGGAGCAGTGATTACCCCAACGGCACTAAAATGGTATCCGATTTCAACGCCAAAGGAGTCAAGGTCGGGGTATGGGTGGCGGAAAATCCCTATATAGGCGACCGCGATCCCAAAACATGGATGAATCAAAGCAACGCAAACAAAGTCAAAAGCGACGTCACCTCGTGGCTTGGCTCAAACAATGTTCAGATGTATAAAATAGATAGAGGCAATGTACAGAGCTTTGCCCCCTATTTCACCATACAGGCTTTTTTCGAAGCGTGGAACTCCGTATTTGATGGTGACTTTATCACCTTGCCCCGCGTTGTCTCGCATTATGGGCAAAAGTACGTTTCCGGCAAATGGCCCGGCGACAACGACAACAACTGGGGTTACACAGCCGGCGGTCTGGCATCCAACATTCCCGCAATGTTGAATCTCAGCATCACCGGGTTTCCCCACTGGGGTTCCGACACGGGCGGATTTCCGGATGTGGAGGGTAACGATATTACTATTCGCTGGGCCGAGTTCTCCGCCTTATGCCCCATATTCCAGGCCTGCAGCAGGCCTTATTCCTACAGCGCTTCACAGAAGGCCATTTACAAAAAATACGCCATGCTCTACACTTCGTTGTTTCCCTACCGCTGGACCTACACGGTGCTGGCCAGTGCAAAGGGACACCCCACAGCCCGGGCCCTCGCCCTGCACCATCCCGGCGACAGCAAGGGATATAACCAGGATGCGGAATACTATTTCGGCGATTGGATCCTCGTAGCTCCCCTGGTCAACCAAGGCACTTCCCGAAGCGTTTATCTGCCCGAAGGCGAGTGGATAGACTGGTGGGACGGTAAGCGCCATTCCGGTAAGACCGACATCAGTTACAGCGCGCCGATGGATAAACTTCCCCTGTTCATGAAGGCCGGGGCCATCATTCCCATGATCGACGTCACCGACACCAAAAACCAAAACTACTTGAATAGTCAAATGAACCCCCTTATCGTGCGCTTGTGCCCGAAGGGCAATACCGCCTTTTCCATGGCAGGGGACAAAAAGGTATACAAAAAGCAGACCAAGCCCTATACCAATCTGGACCCGGTGGAGTTCACTTCTTCGGACGGGGAAAACGGCGTCACCATTACCGCCAACGGCGCCGCCACAACCCAGTACCAGTTTGAGGTATACACCGACAAGACCTTCACGAAGGTGTTTCACAATGACGCCGAGTTGGCCGCCAGCGCTTGGACCAAAGAAACCGGCAAGCCTGTCGTTGTAAAGCTCCCCGCCGGCGCTGCGAAGAATGAGGTTTACCTGTCTGTGGACGGGAAAACCAACACCGTCGGAATCGCAGGGTTCCCAGGCCTTATGGAACAGTTCAATGTACGCCATAATCAGCTCACCGGCAGGGCTGATGTTTCTTTTGTCCTCGGCAAAAAGGCTTTTGTCACTATTGACGTCTACAATATAAATGGACAGAAGGTAAAGTCCCTGTTACGCAGGTCCGCAAAAGCAGGCAACCATACCGTGGCATTTTCTACAACCGGAATGCCGCACGGGAACTACCTGGTGTACTTTAAAACCGGCAAAACTTTTCTAAAACAGAACCTCACTGTCCTGAATTAGTTCCGGTTTAAGACCGACTATGGGGTACCTCTAATAATTGGAGTCGGACATGCCGGCGGAAAGGGCGCGTTCCTAAAGCCGGACGCCGTCTCGAACAGAGGTTTTTAGTACTATGGAGCCAATAACTTGATACAGAGTAACATCGACATCAGCTCCTTGTCGGTGAAGGTGGATCAACCGGTTTTCACCGCAAAAGAGCAGGAGTGTTTTCTCAGTATTATTATCCCGCTCAAAGATGAGCGGGATAATATATCCAGGCTGGCAAGGGAAATTCAAAGCGCCATGGATTCAAAGCCTTACCTCTGGGAATGCCTGTGGGTGGATGACGGTTCATCAGACGGCACGCTGGCATTGCTGCGCCGGATGTGCGCCGGTGATCCGCGGCACAAATACATCTCCCTGACGCAAAACTTCGGGCAGGCAGCAGCTTTATATGCAGGATTTCGCTATGCCAGGGGCGACATCCTGGCCACCATGGACGGCGACGGGCAAAGCGATCCCCACGACATTCCAGTTTTGGTCGAGCGTCTGCAGCACTCCAATTTGCACATGATTAACGGTATCCGCCGACATCGCCGGGACTCCTTGATCAAGAGAGCGTCTTCCCGCATCGCCAACGCCTTCAGAAACTGGCTGACCAGGGAAAGGGTGACGGATGTGGGATGCGCATTGCGGGTTTTCCGGCGTTTCTGTGTCAGTGACATTCCCTATTTCCATGGCATGCACAGGTTTCTGCCCACATTGATCCGCACCATCGGATACGATAGGATGGTCGAGACACCCGTACATCACCGCGACAGGTGGCATGGTACAACCAAGTACGGCATTAATAACCGCGTCTGGCGCGGGCTGGTCGACACTTTTGTTGTGCGATGGATGCAGAGTAGAATGAGGTTTCCCGAGGTCAGGGAAACCTGGAAGACCTAAAAAGTTTTTTCACCTTCGGTGAATTCACATTTTCGTTCCGCAACTGACGACGTGATACACTTGCCTCCGGCGTTCTATTTCTCTTTCTTTATTTCAATGATGCATTTGTTCACTGCTGTTCACTTCAAGTATTGTAGTGGTGCTGCGCACCATCTTGGATTTTATGCAGGCTTTCGCGCCCGCACGACGACCAGAGAAGTTTCAGCAGCAAAACCTCTCTGGACTCTCCTGCCGCCACGACACAACCGCTCTAACAGCTCCATCTTCGGGAGTGCGCTGAACTCGGCCTGGGGAAAAGACGGCCTCGAACTGAACGCGCACTCTATTCCTACGCTTCCGCTGGCGGTTGTGAGTGGGGAGGAAAAAGAGTATTTATTCACTGTCGCTGGTATTTCAGGTTTAGGAGAAATGGAGAAAGGTATACATGCAATCGCATTGCCATGCGGTAATTGTTTTTTTCATTTCCCGGATTTTATTTAATCCTATGGCTACGGTAGTAGCGCAAAAAGGATAGTGCTCTTCCGCCGCCATTAGTGGAGCCTCGCTCCGGATGCCGGATTAGAGCCGTAACTGTTTGAGCGTGTCTTTTTACGCGAGTTTTACGGCTCCCAGCAGGAGGAGCGATAGGCGGAACGTAATGCGGCAAACGGCGTTTTGGTTCCTTTGCCGCCGTGGGTGCGTATTTCGGTCAAACCGGCACCGAAATCGGTGAATCCGGCAGGTCGCCATTTTTCTTAAAACGTCGCTGTTAAAAAAAT
>JAFGHA010000066.1 GCA_016930275.1 Chitinispirillaceae bacterium | reverse complement strand
TCGCGCAATCTCGTAAATGTCCTCACGCAGCATCGGCTCTCCCCCGGTAAGGATCACGATACAGTTTCCCATCGACGCGAGTGAATCGATGAACCGTTTGCATTCGGCGGTGGAAAGCTCTCCCTCGTACGGACCGCTCCGTGCCGACGCCCGGCAGTGCCTGCAGGAGAGCATGCAGGAACGCGTGACCTCCCAGGCCACGAGCCGCAGCGGCGGAATGGATGACGGAGCGCAACGCTGCATCAATCGCCCTCCCCGCGCAGCA
Source organism: Chitinispirillaceae bacterium (assembly GCA_016930275.1). GTDB lineage: Bacteria > Fibrobacterota > Chitinivibrionia > Chitinivibrionales > Chitinispirillaceae > JAFGNB01. Next base: position 10,176 of record JAFGHA010000066.1, on the reverse strand, counting down.
GTATTGCTGCTTCGGCAGCGTGGTAGGTGATGATCATATCGGCACCCGCCCGTTTTATGGAAGTGAGAATTTCCATCATGACCCGGTCATGTTCCACCCAGCCGTTTTCGGCGGCAGCCTTGACCATTGCATATTCACCGCTTACGTTGTATGCCGCGACCGGTATTCTGAATTCCGTTTTCACCCGGTAAATGACATCGAGGTAGCTCAACGCCGGTTTCACCATGACAATATCGGCTCCCTCTTCGATATCGAGCCGTACTTCCCGCAACGCTTCGTCAGTGTTGGCACAGTCCATCTGGTAGGTCCGCCGGTCGCCGAACTGCGGCGCACTGCCGGCGGCATCCCTGAACGGTCCGTAGAACGCCGAAGCGTATTTTGCCGCATACGACATAATCGGCAGATCAGTGTACCCTGCAGAAGCAAGAGACTCGCGTATCGCCCCTACCCGTCCGTCCATCATATCGCTCGGCGCAACCATATCGACACCGGCCTTCGCATGCGATACCGCCTGCAATGCGAGGGTTTCGAGCGTGCGGTCATTGTCGACTTTTCCGTTGACAACGGAACCGCAGTGTCCGTGGATGGTGTATTCGCAATTGCATACATCGGTAATAACCACCAGATTATCCACATTTGCCTTGATCGCCCGTACCGCCCGTTGTACGATACCGTCGTCATCCGCCCCGCACAATCCCGATTCATCCTTGTGCCCGGAAATTCCGAACAATAAAACCGCACCGATACCGAGTTCCCGCACCCGTGTGCATTCCTCAACGCACGAATCTATCGACAACCGAGAAACCCCCGGCATCGATTCGACGGGAGTTGACACGCCGTTTCCCTCGCATACGAACAGCGGCATAATGAAATCACGCGGATCAAGCGTTGTTTCCCGTACCATCGAACGGAGTACCGGATTCGCCCGTAAACGCCGGAGACGTGTTTGTGGAAATGTCATGGAGTGTTCCTTTTTACTATACATGAGAAGTTGTTGCCATCGTTACCGTTCCCCCACCCTTGTTCCACTTCGAGCAGCCTCAGTGTACCGCTCCCCCGTTTACGGTGGAGGTAACACCCATGCCCGTGACAACGGCATGCCCGCCGCTCTCCGCGGGAGAGGCCCTTCCGGTTGTAGAACCGGAAGGAGAAGTCACACCCGCGTCGAAATTTCTTCCTCCGTGAGGTAACAAGCCGGATCTTCGGCCCAGATATCACCATGTACCGCCTCGGCACGCACGCGGAAATTCCCGTTGCAGAGATCCTGCCATACGCACCGTCCGCACCTGCCGCCGAGCAGCTGTTTACGGTTGCGTAATTGTCCGAGCAGCTCATCCGCAGGATTCCCCCAGATCTCGCTGAACGGCCGTTCCCGTACATTCCCCACCGCATGATGGCGCCAGAACTGGTCGGGATATACCGAACCGTCCCAGCTTACCGACGAAATACCGATCCCCGAACTGTTGCCGCCGTTCATCGTGAGCAGTTCGAGCACATCGGATGCTTTCGAAGCGTTTTCCCGTTTCATCCTGAGGTAAAGATAGACGCCGTCGGCGTGGTTATCGACCGTTAGTACTTCCGCCGGAATGCCGCGTTCGTGCAACCGTGCCGTCCGGTCGATGATCATATCGACGGTTTCGCGGGCGCGGTGGTGATCCAGATCGTGTTCCACCATTCCGGCAGCCCGTCCGGTATAGACCAGATGATAAAAACAGATGCGGGGAATCTGCTCCGCTTCGAGAAGATCGAATATCCCCGGAATCTCGCCGGCGTTGGCCTTGTTGATGGTAAACCGCAGGCCCACTTTGACTCCCGCCTTCCGGCTGGCCCTTATCCCGGCAAGCGCCCGCCCGAATGACCCGGCAACGCCGCGAAACCGGTCGTGTACCGTCGCAAGCCCGTCGAGACTCACCCCCACGTAGGAAAGTCCCGCTTCACCCAGACGAACCGCAACCTCTTCCGTAATGAGCGTCCCGTTGGTGGAAATCACCGCCCGGATGCCTTTTAAGCGGGTGTAGTTGATCAGTTCGAACAGATCGTTCCGCAGCAGGGGTTCTCCCCCGGAAAACAGCAGCACCGGCGATCCGAATGCCGCGAGATCGTCGATAAACCGTTTCGCCTCGTCGGTCGTCATCTCACCTGAATAGTCGATATCCTGTGAATGGGAGTAGCAGTGCACGCATTTGAGATTGCAGCGGCGGGTGCAGTTCCAGACCACCACCGGCTTTTTATCCGCCGAAAATTGCAGAAGATGCGAAGGAAGCAGCCCCGATTTGCGCCCGTACCGCAGCGCATCCGAAGGTTCAACCGTTCCGCAGTACAGCTTTGAAATACCAATCATATAAACCCCAGACGCGGACAAAGGTTATCCGCTTAGAACTGGACTCTGTTGTTGTTTGAACCCTTGAAACTGCTGCTGTAAGGGGCAGGCTATTTCTAATATACTATATCTGAAGAAATTTGCTGTGGTAACCTGATTCCACACCGGGAGTTGAAGAGGGTATCATCGGAATGAAACGGCAACCTGTAAGAAACATCGCCATGTATTTCACCATCAAATGATCGTACTCGTACTCGCATTTTTCAGGATTTTTTAAAGAGTTGAGAACTTATGAAATTCTTTCCATTTGAATCCGTTTTCCCCACCTATACTTTGTCTGAACCGCAGATAACACGGATGGATAGATGACGCAGATGTATTATTTCGTTGCGGTATTTACCAGACGTTTGAATTGCAGTTTCTTTGGCACCGAAATTTATCAACAGTCCGACAACTATCCCGTATGCTTCAAGGTAATTGATCGCCTGAGCCAGATGAACATCCTGAAGTTCAGACAAAGCTTTCAATTCAACCATTACTTTCGATGCGACAAAGAAGTCTACCCTGCGGGTCCCGATGCTGTATCCATCATACTATATCGGCATTTCATGTTCACGTGCAAACGTGAGTCCGTTCTTCTCCATTTCAATCGCCAGTGCCCGTTGATTGATCACTTCCTGGAAGCCGTTTCCCAATGTGTTATGAACCTTCATTGCGCAACCGATAATTTTCTGAGTAATTTCAGCGTATTTGCAGTTTTCCACCGTCATGTATCCACTATGTCTGCATTCTTCATTTTTATGATAGTGCAGTTAAAAATCTCCCGGTCGGCCCGAAAGATAAAGCCTGTCATTACTTCACTAACCCGGTTAATCTGCGTAATCCATTCATCTGGGCCCATCTGCGGTTCAGACGTTTTTTTCACTTTTTCGTCGCAATACTCGCCAGCACACCGGGAACAATCGCCGCGGCAAGAAATAGACGAGCGGATTGAAGATCGATCACCCACACGGTAATCAGCGCCATAACCACCAGCAGACCGGCACGGACGATGCTGCCGGCACGCGATCCCTCCATCATTTTGCAGATGACAGCTGAAATCACCATAAACAGTGCTGAAAGGAGGCAGACACCGGTCTTCATCCGCGGTGCCCGGATAATCGCATGAAAGATGATGAAGAGAATCCAGACGATGAGACTGAGAAACATGGTCAGCACGGGTACGATGAATTTTTTCTGCATTGTATTCCTTTCACCGGGCATCGGTCTGTTCAGAAAACAAATCGCGGATTGGAAACCCGGGGCATACAATGTAATTGTAAATGTGGGTTCTTCTGTTCCTGTGTGACCTCTCCCCTGTCCGGTTCGACAAGCTCACCGAACCGCCTCTCGCGAAGGGAGAGGGAAAATGGAAACAATGCCGTATCATTCCGGTTGCACACCCGGAAGGTGAGGTCCTGCGCCATCGTCGCAGAAGCAGTCCCCTCATTGTCAACACCTTACCTGCATCCGGCCGGTACCCTGACTTCACCGTAACTTCTGAAACAGCTCATCAGCGATCTCTCCCAGGCTCACGTAATCCTCGTCGTCGGTCCGTTTGAAAAAGCGGCACCGGTTTGACGCGACATCGTACACGGCAAGGCACAACTGAACATTTGATAAATCGACCGTTATCCTGATTGTAAGTATTCTCGGATCGATGGCACCGAAGGCGTTGGTGATCTGTATCGGAATCCGGATACTCACTTCTCTTCCGTCCTGTATATCTTTGTACGGGTTCTCCTGATAGAGATAAAACGCGACGAAGGTATCGATGTTGTTTCCGGTGCAGTATTCCAAGGTCGTATACGGCAGACTGTCCACTTTTCCCGTTTTCCTGTCTGCCGACAGGTTGAATCCGATGGTCATTTTTCTTCCGGCGTCGTCGGAAACCGTTGACCAGCCGCTGATATTCTTTTTTTTCAGTTTGGATTCGATTTCAGTCGACAGGTCTTTGTGCATCGCGTTGGTAGTATCGTAGGCGCTGTTGCCTTTACACAGATAGCGCGGATTCGCGATGAAATAGGAGACGTTCTTCAGCTGAAACACCTCTTTTGAGCGTTTCAGCTTCAGACCCTCTCCGTGAGAAGTTGAAATGAAAAGTGCGGTCAGTACGAGGATGGTGGTCCGTATCATTTGTTTTTCCTTTGAGAATCGATTGCTTTATGAACCGGATTTCTTTTTCAAACCCTGAACTTGTTGCAGCACGCACAAGCCCCGACGTTGCTTTCAGACGTTATACCGCGTCCTTTTTTACCGTCTGTATGAACTCTATCGGCACACCGTTTTCTTCTATAAACGCGACGACCGTTCCTTCGGAAGAGCTGTTCGGTTCAATGATGACCTTTCTGCCCTTTATCGCCTCTAAGATATCATTGACCTTGAACGCGACATGGGGGACTGTTTTCACTAATTCAGGCAGCGGGCAATCCTTCTCATACCGCATCCATTCTATCCCGAATTCACTTGTTTCGTACCCGAAATGGTAACACTTGTAATCCTTTAAATAGACTTCTCCTTCGATCGGTTTATCGGCAGGGATTCCAACATGATGGTATTTCAATTCCGATACATTCATTTGTTCCGATTATTTCTTTTTATGGTATCCGGTTCAGAGTCTTGCCTTAGCGCATCTTTGTACGATCGGTTGAGCCCGATCGGGGGAGCATCCGGATCGTTAACATCAATAATATAAACAGATGGCGGATTCTCCATAATCGTATAAAAATCGTTAATGTCAAATAAATTCAATCTTTTTCCTCCTGCCTGCCGCACCCAGCCGACAACCCCGTCGGTAGTCCGGACCTTGTAAAAAGATCGTACGCTTTGAAGTACTTTGAGACTGTCATACCTCCCAAAGGCTTTTCGTATCGGTTGTTCACGATCATCGGGAAGGATGTTCCGGTAAATTCCCACGGTATCCAGCAGTGCCATGAGATATTTATCTTTCAGGTAGTCCCGGAATGACTCCTTTTCTGCTGCAAACCGTTTAAAGATCCATCCGGTTACCCCGTCTGGAGTCTTAACCTTGAAATACAGCGATTCATTTTCCACCATAACGAGCGTGTCCGACGCTCTGATTACGGCAACAGGTTGTATCGTCGGATTTCTGTCGCACCTGCACTTTTTTTCATATATTCCCAGACTGTCTCTGAAGGGAATAAGCAGTGTCTCGGCGTGTAAACAACCGGATGTCAGCAGAAATAAAATTACCATAATCCGGAACATACGGTTTTTCATTCCGAATCCATCACCAATGTACATTTCACCAACTTTCCCTGAAACACCCCTGCAGGCAACCGTACTGATCCCGCCATGCAACGCTATTCGATGACACCCGCTGATTCCAGTAAATAGTGCAAAGCGATTATTGAAAGTGAAATCCACTCGGCCCAGAACAGGGGAAGTACTTTCACGAGCCATGCCCCCAGGGAAAGTGCAATCACCGCCACAAGGACGATCTTGAACCAGAGCTCCTTTTTGGGAGTGTAGATAACGATGACCGCCGCATTGCCCAGAAAGAACAGCGCCGCGAAAATAAAATGAAGAAGGAAGTATTCGATACAATTGAAAAGGACCAGACCGGCCAGTGCGACACCGAGTGCGGTATTGTACCAGGTTTTCCCCTTTATCATGCCGTTTACCAGGAACAGCATGAAGGTCACCGTGAGCGGGACGTAAAAGAGAACGCTCTTCTCCATATTGAAGTAGGCACTGATGCTGTCACGTACCGTAAAGTTGTCACCGAGAACAAGCAGCAGCGGAGTGAAAACACATACCGCCGCCAGAATACGCTCCAGTTTTGAAAATTCCCGTATGCCCTTCACAACGCTTGCCACTGATGTCATAAACGGATTCCTTTGTTGCAGGTGATCACCTGTCTATGGTATCCCGGTTCTGTTTCCCCTCGGTATCGACTCTATCGGCGCACTGCTTTCTTCTAAAAACAGGATACCCCTTAATTATAGGCATTGGACAAATTGATTACCAAACATAATATCTTTACCTTAAAGCGATGTATCGAGCGTATCGAAATGAGCGCGAAGTTTTCTTAACTGATTTACCGGAGAACACTATAGCAACTGTCGCAAAACTAAAGGCACACCGTCACCCCGACTCCCGCTGGGCGGGACGCGGGATCCAGGGCAGTACTGTTTCAAATGAAGATCTATGTCTTTTCCGGCGGGTGATATTTCCCTTTTCGGCGAAGAAGATCGATGCCTCCCATTGGAATCGCAAAGCCAAACAGCGCGATATAGACGAAAACACGGAAAACAGCAGCGACCAGAAGTCCTTCGGTCATTCCGAAATGAAGTTTTTCACTTAAAAGACCATACGCCAGTTCCCGGACTCCGATATTTCCCGGGGTGATATTGAAATAGATACTCACTTTGTACAGTGCATAAAACAATGCCATGGTTGACCAGGTACTATGCAGACCCAGGCTCCGGAAACAGATAAGAAATATCGTGCTCATCTCGAAGAACACAATAATTCCCAGAGCCACAACGGCTGCGACATATTTAAGATCTTTGAGGTTGTACAGGGTTGTTTTCACTATCCCGGAAAGTTTGTCATAGAGCCGGATTCTACGGTGAAATTTTCTATCGAACCAGTAACCCAAAAAGAAAATAACCACCGGTAACACCATCACCGCGAATGCCCCGCCGAACAGAAGAACCGTCACACTCACCTTCATTCCCGAAAACCTCAGTGCGGGATTGGTCACGGACACAACAGTTCCCGCCAGAATCATATTGATGCACAGATCCATCCAGGCGAAGGAAACGTATGAACTCACATAACCGGTAATCGGCAGATCGTGATCCCTTTTCAGAAGGATACTTCGATAGACATTCCCCATTTGCGGAATAAAATTGTTGAGAAATAATCCGAGGATAAATATCCGGAACCATTCCCGATACGGCAGATAACGGTTGCTGCATTTCTGAAGAATAATCCGGAAGCGGTACGCGTGCAGAAAATAATAGCACACCAGAAGCAGCAGGATCATGAGGAGATACAACGGATCGATTCGGACTATTGTCTGCAGATATGCACGCTGCTGCCATAACGTCAGGAGGATATAACCGAAACAGCTGCCGGCGATTCCCCATTGAATGATACGTTTTTTGAAATTCCGTTTCACCGGAAATCCTTCAGGCCATAACTTCTGAGATCGTCAAGGCTTTTCTTTTGCGAGCAGGCCACAAGGCCGTCCGGATCCGGGTATCCGATTGCCATCACAAGAACGATACGTTCGTAGGGAGCAAGCCCCAGCGCACGGGCCATCTTCTTTTCGCGGCCGGCGATATCCGGCCAATTAACGGGACACGAGCTTACTCCGAGTGTTTCGAGAGCATACATAAAAGCCATCGCGGAGAGAGAAGCGTCGATATAGATGACATGACGATCCCGCTCGCTCTGAAACGCCGACAGATCTCCGACGATCACCGCCAGAACCGGTATGGTATCTGCAAACCCTTTCGTACCCATCGGAATGGTCGCTACAGTTTTTATCAGCGCAGGATCGTCGAATAAACGGTACGAGAATGGCTGCCGGTTGCATGCACTCGGAGCGAGCGCCGCCGCCTGCAATCCTTTATCAAGTATCTCTCTGGGAACCCGCTCCGGTCTGAACCACCGGACTGCGCGTCGCCGTACCGACAGATTGTAAAGCGATTCGAAGGTCACCGGAGGAGTTTCGAGGTTTCGAAGGTAGGGTATTTTCCGTTTATGGTCCTGCAAAGCGATCCGCGATTTCCGGAAGGAATCGCGAGCCTTGTCAATCACCGGATCCGGTTCCTCTATCCGGGTAAAATAGGCATCCAATACATCGGTAGCCCACACGATACCGTCATTAGCCGGTCCGTTGCAATCGCCGGTGTGCTGCAGCATACGTGCATACAGATCGACGGTTTCGGTAATATACCCCGTTCCGAATACTTTTCTGCGAACAGGCATTAACAGACCTTTCTCCAGGCGATGGATATTGCGCCGGAGAAGAAACACGTTGCAGCCGTCACGGTTAAGGCGTTTGTAAAAACGCGAAATCCCTTTTACAACGGCCCTCTGTTCGCGTCTGAATGCTCCTGAAATAAAGGTATAGTAGAATGAAATCACTACCGGAGAACACGACAGGAAGTATATAATACCCCGATGGATGGAGAAAATCAATTGCCGGACTACTATCCACCACTGTTCACGTATGAAAAGCCGTAAAAAGTCTCTATTGAATACTTTCTGACGTGACATCGCTTCCTCCTGTTTTACGGCGGCCATTTATCGGCGATCAGTTGATAGGCGTGTGCAGCCGAAGAACGAAAGTATTCACGTTTTTTTTCAAGATGCAGGCGTGTTTCTTCCCGTTTGTTCCAGGCGGCGGCGAACGCCCTGCGGAGATCTTCTGAGGTACACCGCTCGAAATCGATCACCCATTCTTCACTACCGGCATCATCGGCGAGTTCCTGATATTTATGAGCCCATCCCAAAGCCAGAAACGGTGTCGCCGTTGAAATGGCGGCTACGAGACAATGGAATCGGGAAACCATCACGAAATCCATTTCACCTGTTATTACCTTCAGCACACCGGCACTCTGGGTGCCGTCAATCATCGTAATCGCATCGGGATAGGAAACCTGTGATCGAAGTTTTTGTACTATCCATGTATCGTCACGACGGTACTCATAGTGCTCATGACAGATGAATACAATATGTGCGTCCAGATATACCTGTGCGTAATCGCACAGACCGACAAGCATTTTTATATACGGGCTTCGTTCGTTCCGGGGATGCATACGCCTGAAAATATTGATGTTGGGTATAAGACCGATCAACGGTTTCCGGGATGCCTTCGCCTGCCGGACAAGGGTCAGACCGATATTTTTTTCCTCTTTGGCCGGTTCAAAAAGGAACGCGGTATCGGAACAAACCGGAAGAGCGTCGGGGGCAACCACCCCGAGTCGTGCGACATAATCAGCGGTTACCCGTCCTCGGGCGATCAACAGAGCGACATGAGGCAGAAACAACCGGGCCGCCAGCCGGGATACCGGATGCCGGAAGGGCCCTAATGCCTGAGTAAAGACGACAAAAGGAACACCGAAGCACCAGCTGCTGAAAATCTCGAAACAATATACCAGGCGCCGGAGAACGGAACGTCGATCCGTCAGAGCAAAGCCGCTTAAATCAACCACCAGATCAGCCAGTAAAAATCGTTCCAGATAAACATCCCCTCTGATGAGAAAATCCCGTATCCCTGAAAACGGCAATAACCACCATAAAAAGATTTTAAAAGGATGAGATACTTTTTTCGTGTTCCTGATCAGTTCAAACGTTGCGGGAGAACCCGATGAGGAATTCAGGCCTGTTGTATATATTCCATACGCACGGCTTTCACGTTTTACATACGAGGCCACGGTAAGTCGACATCCGGGATAGATGCCGCTGAATTGATGAACTGCAGACAACACCATCGCTTCGGCACCTTTATTACGGAAACTCCCTCCAATAAGCAGAATTTCCCGTATTGTCTTTTTTCCGACTTTATCCATCAATTCGATACCTATCCCGTGCCATCATTCTCTGTCGTACATTCATGAGAACGGTTTTTCAAGAGCCACCCGATATAAAAGATCGGTCACATCTATCTTATCGCCGACAAGCTTTTCTCCTTTAGCCCGCCACTCTGCCTGTCGATAGTTTGCGAGCACTTCGACACCTTTGGCAATCGCACGGTCCTGCCGGTCCGGAGTAAAGTTGAACACCAGTCCGTACACCTGTTCCTGTTCATCGGTATACCCGCGCCCGACGGGATCGAT
>JAFGHA010000065.1 GCA_016930275.1 Chitinispirillaceae bacterium | reverse complement strand
TTCGCCATCGGTCAGTGTCACCTCGATGTGATCTGCACCGTTTATAACATGACTGTTGGTGCAGATATATCCGTCTGGAGTGATTATAAATCCGGATCCACTTCCTCCGCTGCGTGAAGAACCGTTGTCCCGGGTTTTCCCCGTCCTGATGCTCACCACCGCCGGACCGACTGCCTGTACCACCTGAACGACCGCACGTGAATAGGCGTCCAGAAGATCATTATCGGAAAAAGACGGTGCAGATTCCGATGCAGACCCGGTGTGGTCACGTAATTCCGAAAAATTATCCTCACGACTTCGGGATACTGATTCCAGAAACATAGTGCCTCCTGAAGGGAGGTTCATACTGATACCGTTCCGAATGGATGGGGACCGGCAGCACAATGTCCAGGTCCTGCACCCTGCTTCAACACTACGCGATATTACCTGCTGATATTGCTGAACCGTTTTTTTTCCACCGATCCTGAAGGAATTTTTCATATTCGTCAAAAAAAGTGTTGACTCTCCCCCCACGGGAGTGCTGTATCTTGTATAGGTGAGCTCACGACAATTCACCTCACGGAGAAACAATGCTTAAAATCGGAGATTTTTCTAAACTCGGACGGGTCACGGTAAAGACGCTCAGGTACTGGGATGAGATCGGGCTGCTCAGGCCGGATTTCGTCAGTCCGGAAAACGGTTACCGATACTATTCAATCGCCAAACTGGCACTGGTACATGAGATTCTCTCGCTCAAGGAACTCGGCCTGTTTCTGGAGGATATCGAGCAGGTACTCAAGGGCGGTCTGGCAAACGAGGAGTGGATCTCGCTCCTTCGTTCGAGACGGAATACTCTGACCGATGACCTGCACCTCTGTGAAACCAGAATCCAGAAGATCGATCGTATGATCGAAACAGCCGAAAAGGAGAGTAACATGCCGACTGTAGAAATTCGTGAACTGCCGGAAGTGATCGTCGCTTCGTACCGGACGACCATCCCCGATTACAACGCCCTGTTCAAGGTGGTGCCACCGCTCGGGGATATCATGCGGAAGCAAGGGGCTGAGTGCCGGATTCCCGAGTACTGTTTCAACATTTATCATGATGGAGAATACCGGGAAAAAGATATCGATGTCGAGATCTGCGAAGCAGTGAATGAGGCCCGTATCGATGGAGAAGGGATCATCTACAAAAAAGTGGCAGCAGTACCGACTGCGGCAGTAATCATGCACAGGGGCGGGTACGATTCACTGCGGAAAAGTTATTCCGCGATCCTTTCATGGGTTGAGGAAAATGACTTTGAAATCATCGATAATCCACGGGAATCCTACATCGACGGTATCTGGAACCGGGAAAATCCTGACGACTGGCGCACGGAGATTCAGATTCCGGTAAGTAAAGTGACGTAACCATTACGGGGGTGGTGTTCCGCAGCCTCAGGAGCGGGCGGAACACCGCTCATTCCCCGGGAGGATGAGCTTCCCGAAAACACATTCCCAGTCAGGACCGGTTACTGCCGCAGTACCGGTTCAGCAGTCCGGCAAGTTGTTCTTTAAGAAATGGTTTTGGAATGCTTGCGGTAAATCCATAAACGTCCGGCTTGGCCATCACCGGATCTTCGGAGTAGCCGCTTGAAACGAATACCGGAATGTCTGCGTCGGATTCACGCAGAATCCTCACCGCGTCTTTTCCCCCCATTCCCCCCGGGACGGTAAGGTCCATAATGACTGCTGAAAATGACTCACCGCTTTTCGCGGCATCCTTCAGCAGGTCAAGTGCCTCGGTACCGTTGCGGGCCTCCACGATGTTGTATCCCATCGAGGTGAGCATCCTGCCCGCCATATCCCTTATGTACGCCTCATCATCCATCAGCAGTATTTTTCCTGTACCGCGATGAGTGATGACGTGCGGCTCTACGGTTACCTCCGGAACCCCTGAAGAGGCCGGAAAATAGAGATCAAACCGGGTACCACTGTTTTCAATCGATTCAACGGTTATTTCACCATCATGTTTTTTGATGATTGAATAGACCGTCGCCAGTCCCAGTCCGGTTCCCGTCTGTTTTGTCGTAAAAAACGGATCGAAAATCCGTGGAAGAATATCGCGGGAAATACCCGTTCCGGTATCCGAGAAAGACAAGTGGATATACATTCCCGGTTTGAGCAACCCTCCTGTTTTTTCCGTTGATTCAAAATTCTCGGCGATTACCGTAATGGTACCTCCACAAGACATCGCCTGTACCGCATTGATGACCAGATTGTCGATAACCTGCCCGATCTGATTCGCATCGAAATCACAGCAGGCAAGATCTTCGGCAATTTCAAAACGGGCCGTCACCGTTGAACCACTTAACGCGAACTGGACATTTTCCCTGAGAAGCTTTCCAAGAGAACCGGTTTTCCGGACCGGTGCGCCGCCCCTGGCAAACGTCAGCAGTTGCTGGGTCAGGTCACGGGCTCGTGCGTAGGTTGCAAGAGCACCGTCAAGAAGTTGCGTCGTTTCCCCCTTCCCCCCGCAGGAATCTTTCGCAAGATCGATGTACCCGTAAATACCACCGAGCAGATTGTTGAAATCGTGCGCGATTCCCCCTGCAAGCACCCCGATGGAGTTGAGTTTGTCGGTACGCTGGATGTGCTCCTGAAGTTTTCGTTTGTCGGTCTCGTCCCTGAATACCAGAACAACACCCAGAATGACGCCGTTCCTGTCCCGTATGGGTGCGCCGCTGTCGGCGAGAACCCGTTTCCGTCCGTCGCGGGTAATGAGCAGCGTATGATTCGCCAGTTCCACCACATTTCTGGTTTTCAACACTTTTTCAACAGGATTCTCAGCCGTTTCCCGGGACTGTTCATTGATGATGTTGAACACGAGCGGCAGCGGTTGCCCGCATGCTTCAGTCTGGGACCATCCGGTCAGTTCTTCTGCAGCCCGATTCATCATCCGGATCCTTCCCTCCGTATCGGTCGTGATGACGCCGTCGCCGATGCTCCGCAGCGTAACGGAGAGGAGTTCCTTTTCCGCGGCGAGCTTTTCGTCGGCAATCCGCAGATCGGTCACATCAACAATCACCTCCACACCGCCCCACACCGAACCGTTGCTGTCCTTCAGGGGCACCGCATACGCTTTCGTTGCAATACCCATGAGTTTTTCCTCGTCGGGCGTGGAAACCCGGACAACAGTCTCACCGGTTTCAAACGCGGTCACCAGCCCGCACTGGGGGCATGGATGATTGAGCCCCTTACGGGTCAGATGGCACTTTTTCCCTATCACTTCCTGGGGGCTGTTCTGTCCGAACTTCCGGTAGACCTCATCATTCGCGACCAGAACATTGAATTCGCGATCAACCACGCTGACCAGACCGGGGAGCGCATTGATGATCGCGTTAAGTTCGTTGTTGACCTTCTGCAGCGCCGTATCCGTTCCTGCAGACGCTCCCTCGACACGTTCGTATCCGGTAACTTTTCTCCAGGTTACGAGAGTAACGGGTTCATTGTTGCGAGACACCTTGCAGAGCGTTGCCTCAACAGCGGTAACCGTACCGTCAGCAGATGCGATACCGGTCTCCACCACGACGGGTTCCTGCAGTGCGGATGTATGGAATGATGCAGGAAGCGTTTCCGTCAAACGCAGATCATTGATTGACCTGTTGCACAACGCTGCTACGGAACAGCCGAAGAGTTTCGCAGCGCGGGTATTGGCATCGATAATCCCTCCGTCTGACGGGGCAACAAGCGTCACTGCACAATCGAGGTGTTCCAGCAGAAAATGATGCAGCGTTTCCGTTCCGGATACGAAATCAGACATAGAGTCTCCCGGTGTGATGATCGACAACAATGCTTACAATATATGATTCCGGGTAAATCTGCGTAAAGGAAATTGATTGTCAATTGTTGACTGTTTCAGTTGACTTGGAGGTCAGCAACCGATGACTTTTTGTTAACGGTCTCATAGTAATCTGCACGAATGGTGAAGTACCGACACGTTTTCCTTCATCCCGGTGACCGCGAAGCAGGGGCGCAAGCCAACCCGGGATCCAGTGGAGTAAAGGTGAAACACGTGCGCTCTTATACATGCCCCCCCAACCCCGGAATTTTAAAAAAAAGTTGCATCTCCCCTACTATTTGGCTATATTACCAAATTACCACAATACCCGTGTCAGTAGTACGCAATCCACTAAAAAAGGTAACTATGGATAAACTGGAACTTGGTCGATTTGAAGCTCAGGCACAAATCATGAAGGCACTGGCGCACCCTACCCGACTTTTTATCGTGCACGAACTGGCAAAAGCCGAAAAGTGCGTCTGCGAGCTTACGGAAATGGTAGGTGCCGACACTTCAACCATTTCAAAACATCTCACCATAATGAGAAACGCAGGTATCGTCGATTTTGAAAAACGCGGGACCAGCATGTACTACTCCCTTACCATGAGGTGTGTTCTGAACTTCTTTACGTGTGTGAATGAGGTTATAAGGAAAAACGTAGAGTCGCAAATGGTTTTATTATAGGCGTTTTTTACTACAGGTTAACAGGTCTTTTGGTAAAATAGCAACAAAGGGGTCGTCAGTGGAGTGGAAAAAAGAGGGCAACTATCTATTCTGGATTGTAGCACTGTTCCTTGGACTTTTCCATCTGCCGGTGGGTATACCCCGTTTCGATAACGCCATCTTTGAAGCGCTGCACCTGGTAAAATGGTATGCGCAGGAACACGTACTGCTCTGCCTGGTTCCCGCTTTTTTCATTGCCGGAGCCATTGGGGTTTTTATCAGCCAGGCGTCGGTGATGAAATATCTTGGCGCCAAGGCCAATAAAGTTCTGGCGTATGGCGTTGCTTCAGTATCGGGAACGGTGCTCGCCGTATGTTCCTGCACGGTGCTGCCGCTCTTCGCCGGTATTTATAAAATGGGCGCGGGAATCGGCCCGGCAAGCGCATTCCTCTATAGCGGACCTGCAATCAACGTGCTCGCGATAATAATGACCGCCCGTATTTTAGGCCCTGAAATGGGGATTGCCCGGGCGGTTGGAGCAGTTATCTTCAGTATTGTCATCGGACTCATCATGCACTTTCTCTTCAGGAAAGAGGAGGCGCAGAAAGCCGCGGCACAGATGGCCATGCCCGATGCCGAACCAGGACGCCCGCTCTGGCAGACTGCCCTCTACTTTTTTTCGATGATCGGCATCCTCGTTTTTGCCAACTGGGGAAAACCGGTGCAGCAGACCGGGCTCTGGCACGCGATATGGTCGGCAAAGTGGGTTATCACCAGTCTGTTTGCCGCCGGTTTTGCCGTCTTCCTTGTTGTGATGCTCAAGATTCGCTGGTGGAAAGTCGTCTTCGTCGCTATTCCGGTAGCTGCTCTTGCCCTTCTGTTTCCGAATAATCCTCTTGTAGCGTTTTCTACGGGAGCACTGGGGCTTTCACTCCTGACATCCACCGATAGCGGTGAAAGTGGCGACTGGTTTTCTGCCACCTGGGGATTTATCAAACAGATTTCGCCGCTTTTGCTCTTTGGCGTTCTCGCTGCCGGGTTCTTTCTGGGAAGAGTCGGCCATGAAGGAGTCATTCCGTCGGAGTGGATTTCGGCACTTGTGGGCGGAAACTCGTTAAAGGCAAATTTCTTTGCATCAATCATTGGTGCGTTCATGTATCTCGCGACACTCACCGAAGTCCCGATCCTGCAGGGCCTGATGGGCAACGGCATGGGAAAAGGACCGGCACTGGCACTGCTGCTGGCCGGACCGGCACTTTCATTACAGAGCATGCTGGTGCTCAACACGATAATGGGGTGGAAGAAGACGGTGACGTTCATTGTGCTTGTTGTCATTATGGCTACAACGTCGGGGGTGATTTTCGGGGGGATGTGAGAAGTTGGAGATAGGCAATAGGCAATAGGCATTAGGCAATAGGCAATAGGCAATAGAATCTTTCAATGTAACATCTACGCTTTATCGTAG
>JAFGHA010000064.1 GCA_016930275.1 Chitinispirillaceae bacterium | reverse complement strand
CCCCCCCCCCCGAATTGATCGGCGCATTTTCTTGCCTTGATCCATCACAAATGATACACTGAACAGAGTAGCATTTTTCCCTGAAACGCTAAGCAATCCGGACACCTCATGCATCTTAACAAAATTGCACGTCTGCTTCTGCCGGTCGCTTTAATCGTAGCGTTTTTAATCATTCTGCACCTTCTGCTCTCAGATCAGCCATCAATCACCTTCTATATCGTTCTCTTCCCGGTTCTGCTGTTCGCCGCAGTTTCACTCCTCATTTTCTACCATTTCAATCTTCGTCCGCTCAATACCATCGAAAAAGCGCTGCATCACCGGGACGGCAGTCTGCTGAGCAGTCTGCGGAATTCCACGGGACAGTTCGGACCGATTGCGGATCTGGTAGCCCGGTCGTTCGATCAGCAGGAACAACTTCAACGTGAAGTGCAGGAACGGAAAAAAGCCGAGGAAAAACTTGCGGAACAGGAGAAAATGTACCGAGATCTTTTTGAAACGGCCCAGGATGCGCTGCTTTGTATCGATCCGGAGGGAAATCTGCTGCTTGCCAATCCGGCAAGCCGGCGCCTTCTTAAGATTCCAGACGACGAAAACATCATCCGGAGAAATCTTACGGCACTTTTCGCTGAAACACCTCCAGCGGAAATCAAATCGCTGCCTGCCGCCACGGAGAGAACCACTCCTCTCCGTTCGATCGAGTGCACCCTCAGGAAATTCAACGGAGACCATTTCACCGCGGAACTGCGGTTTGTCCCGATTCCGGGAGTGCCGGACCGGCAGTCATCGCTGATATACATTACCGATTTGACCGACCGAAAAAGTACCGAACATGAAAAACAGCGTTTGCAGGATCAGTTTCGGGTAGTGTATAAAATGGAGGCAATCGGTCAGCTTGCCGGTGGAATCGCGCATGAATACAACAATATCCTCGGTGCGATTTCGGGATATGCCGACCTGATATGTCAGCGGTACGGTAACGATGAACGGTTGATAAAGTATGCGGGGATGATACTCAGCGCCTCCAAGCGGGCATCGGAACTCACCCGGAAACTGCTGATATTCGCCCGGAAGAACCGCCTGAACCTTGCCGATTTCAATGTGCACGACGCACTCCAGGAAGCGATCGATCTACTCAGACATACCGTTGACAAAACGGTTACCATCGTTCACCGGGATTCCGCTCAGCAGATGTACATATTCGGCGATGTCACCCAGTTTCAGAATGCGATCATGAATCTCGCGCTCAATTCACGTGATGCCATGCCCGACGGCGGTAATCTGACCATTGCATCATCGATCGAGGAAATCGACCGGAGTTTCAAACACCGTCGCGATTTTTCCATCGCGCCCGGACGCTATGTGGCGGTATCCATTACCGACACCGGATGCGGTATGGACCAGGAGGTCCTCACACATATTTTCGAGCCGTTTTTCACCACCAAGGATATCGGACAGGGTACGGGTCTCGGACTTGCCAGCGTATACGGTACCGTTAAAAGTCATCACGGTTTCATTGATGTCAAGAGTTCCCCCGATGAGGGAACGACGTTTACCCTCTACTTTCCTCTTGTCGAGCATACACCGCTCGTTTCTGAGGGCACCGTTCCGGTACATTCAGGCGGATACGGCACGATACTGTTCATTGATGATGAAAGTATCCTTCGTGATGCGGTGCGTGAAATGCTCACACTGATCGGATATACCGTCACGACCGGAATTGACGGAGAAGATGCCCTGTCGCTCTTCGCTTCCACACCGAAGCGTTACTGTCTGGTGATCCTTGACATGAAAATGCCCGGTATGAGCGGTATCGAATGCTACCGGAAGATGAAGGCGATCAACCCCGACGTACGGGTGCTTCTGTCAACCGGCTACAGTCTTGATGAGGAGCGACAGGCCATTTTGAACGAAGGTATTATCGGTATCATTCAGAAACCCTACATATCGGCTCAGCTGGCGCAGGCGGTACAGGCGGCTTTGCTGCCGGAAGCTGAATAACGGCCCGGCTACCGGATCCCGTTTCGTCCCCCGTGCACGCGCATGAAAAAAAAACGGCGGCAGGTTGTACCTGCCGCCGTTTTTTTTCATGCGGATATTCCGCAGTTTTATTTCGCGATCATCACCGGCCGCGAAGCGGTGAAAGCGCTGCCGCTGACCCGTACGACATACTGACCCGGAGCGATACCCGGCATCTGTCCCAGAGAAACGGGTACGATATTGGTTCCGGCAACGGCATTGCCGTTGAACAGATTCGCCACGCGGCATCCCGCCATATCGAGAAGATTGATCGAGCACCGCTGCGGCTGGGCGACCGAGTAGGTGATACGTGACGGTTCGACGCTCAATCCGTTCCGGAACTTCACCTGTGAATTCGCCGCGATTACCGGCACCTTGACAAAACCGAAATCGCCGTAGGTCGCGCCGGCGAATTTGATTTCGTAGAGTTTCAGATCGGCATTCTCCCCATTCTTTACCTGAATCTGAATTTTATTGAGTTCAGGAGCGCCATCGACAGCCCAGCTCGACCCGGTGCCGTCGCCATCCGGATCACCAAAAGAGTATGGTACCGGTTCAATTTCGGCATTGGTGACGGTAGTCGTTTTTTTGGTAGAGCTTAACGCGAGATCAAATCCGTAAAAACCCCAATCGTTCTCTCCCGCCGGAGCATCCATATAATTTTTCGTGATGAGATCGATCCGGACGGTACCGGTACCACTTGCCGTCACGCTGACGCCGGTTACGTTCGTCGCGTCAATATATTCCGTCGCATTCGTCAGGTTGAATCCGACCGCTGCATACGAATATTCGATGGAACTGGTCGATGTCGTCATGATTACATGCAGGAACCGTTCGGTGGGGTCGATGGCAGACGTGATTTTAGTCGTTATCTTGGTGGCATTATCGATTCCGCTGATGACACTTGAGCCGGCGTCTGCCGTTCCGTACCAGTAGCCTCCACCCAGATACGCTCTCCCCGTGCCGTTTTCAATTACCCCTTTCGCCGCACCGAAAGCGATCTGATCATCCTTGTCACCGTAACGGTTGGTGAAATCTTCGATTACCGCATCCATAAGAATGACTTCATCCGGTGTCGAGGCAGCAGCGGCAAACGTACAGACAATACATCCCATACATAGTGCCATAACACGCGCAGCAGAAAGCATATACCTACTCCTTTTTGAAATGGAAAATTGCTTGCTGTTTTCAGTTTTCGACGGCTTAAATCAGCCGAATATCCGATTTATTTTTATGCAACCGGCGCAACCGGTTGTTCCATTTCGAACCCCTGTACCACCTGTCCGGCGGGCTGTTTACTATAGTGGCAAAAATTCCCGTAATGGTGCAATTATAATAAGAGTGCCTGAAACAGTCATTTAATCGCTTACAGGGTTGATTGAAATCGCCAGAATTTCAGTGAGCATTTCCGGATACTCATCGGAGGCTTTCAATTTTATTCGCTGCGATATGCCTCAATTGAAGCACCGAAAGTATACACGTTTATCCGGATAAACCTGCAAACCACCTGAAGGCTTCATTCTGCAGGCAGAAAATACATGACCATCACTTAAATTACATAGAAACAGGCTGACATGGAATGTATTATTTATGTACCGCTCCGAATACCGCCAGTTGAAAGGAGACGTATGTTTCGCGAAACTGCCGGAGTTATCTGTCTGGTCGCCATCATTTTTTCCGCACCTACGGTACAATCCAGGCAGGCACGGTGTTCCGGAACATTCAACACCGGCGGAAAAACACTTCCGGCATCACTGGATATCTACAGCCTGCATCTCACTCCGGATCGGTTTTCCGCGTCGGCGACCGTGATGGTCAGATTGAAAACAGGCCCCGGTTTCTCCATCGAAAAAATCATCGGCCTCGGAGGAATCATTCTCCGTGTTGGGGGCTCGGAGGTGCTTCTTTCATGTCAATCGAGGATTGTTGAATCAATTGCGGCACTCGACGGTGTCCTTCGATGTACCGTTTCCCGTAAACCATACCCTCAGATGGACAGTGTCCGGGCGCAATGCAGAATCGATCCGGTGCAGGGGGGCGCGACTTCCGGCGGTTTTCCGGTCACCTATACCGGAAACGGCGTTATCACCGGTATTCTCGATTCCGAGTTCGATACCCGCCACCCGGCGTTTCTCGACAGTAACGGACAGACCCGTTTTTTCGCTCTGTGGGATCAGAATGACTCCACCGGTCGGAAGAATAACCGGTTCGGCTACGGAACGATTGAAAACAGAAGCGAACTTCTTGCCGATTCGACATTCGGTCTCGGTGAGGAGGGACAGGTACATGGAACACATACCGCAAGCACTATGGCAGGCTCATTTTCCCCCGACGGATACACCGGTGCCGCCCCCGATGGAATACTCATCGGCGTACGGTACACCGGCACCAACGAAATCGCCGAGGGACTCACCTG
>JAFGHA010000063.1 GCA_016930275.1 Chitinispirillaceae bacterium | reverse complement strand
GTATCGGGGAAAGTACTGCAGGTTTAAGCTAGGGGGGAAGGAGATGGGTGCCGAGCGCCGTAATGCTCCCTCATACAGTGTGAGGTTGAGACTCCAATAATCCCCCTGCTTGTAGTATATTCTTGTATTATATTATGGGTAGTGATAGGAATTAAACAGCTCACGGAACTCAATCGGTAGACGGGTTATCGATGCGGTAAAACGGGTCCGGTATCGTTACGACTCGTCTCTTTCAGGCATGCTCTGACAGTGAGGCTCAGACCGGTTTCTGTTAAAGGAACACCGGTGAGTACTGATAGAGAATGTGGAGGCGTTGTCATCATCAAATGTACTAGTACACTATAACGGTTGAGAATGCATGGTTGCGGTTACTGGTGTTTGGAACAGGTTCCTATCATGATAAAGCCGGGGGATAGAAACATTTAAAAGGAGTACGGTATGTGTTTGAAAAGAGCTGCGACGGCAGTGTTTCTTCTTGCGGTTATGTTAGGTGGACAAGAGGTATTCGCAACACCCATTCCGGTGGAATCTGTGGCGAAAGATGCCTCCGGTATCACCTGCGCAATGTCTCCGGGAGTGTTACGCCTCGATGTCTGTTCCGATGCAATCATCCGGGTTCGTTACACCACTCAGAATACCATGCCTGTTGATAAAAATATGGATTTCCTTGTTCCGGAAGCGTGGACTGCTGTTGCATTCACGCAGACAGAAACCGACGATGCTGTTACCGTTACCACCTCGAAAGTGCAGGTGAACGTGAATAAAACCACCGGTGCGGTCACGTTTCTCGATGCTGCCGGTACCCCGGTACTCAAGGAAGTATCCGACGGCGGAAAATCACTCAAGGCTGCTACCATCAACGGCGAGAGCACCTACACCTGTGAACAGATTTTCGATTCTCCGGCGGATGAGGGTATTTATGGCCTGGGTTCGATGCATGACGGCATCATCAATTACCACGGAAGGCCGCAATATCTGCACCAGTGCAACACCCATATTTCAATACCGATGATTATCTCCAGTAAAGGCTATGGAATACTCTGGGCGAATGCGTCGAAGACCTATTTCAACCTGCCCGAGCAGCGGATAAATTTATCGAATGGAAACGGCAGTTTCACGACCTCCGGGGCGGGCGAGTATGTGTTTCTGGCGGTTGACTGCCCGAATCAGGGAGATATTTCCCTGAAAGTCAACGGGGAGATGATAGGATATCTGCTCAATATGTGGCATGCCCTCAGCATGTCGGGGAAAATCACTCTGGGTGCGAACGCGACCGTACCGGTATCGGTGAGCAGTACCTCGGGTACGGCACTTTACGGCGGATTGCTACAGGATAAAACAAAATTCACCTCCCGCAGCGGCCAGACGATCGACTACTACTTCTTTTACGGTCCTTCACCCGACGAGGTAATTGCAGGCTACCGTGAGGCTACCGGTATGGCTTCGATGTTCTCGAAAGGCACCTACGGATTCATCCAGTGTCGTGAGCGGTATTCCTCCCAGACCGAGATTCTCGACAATGCATCCCAGTTCAGGAGCAAAAAGATCCCGGTTGATATTATCGTGCAGGACTGGAACTACTGGACCGGCGGGTGGAATTCCATGGTGTTCGACGCTGGTGCCTATCCGAATCCGCAGCAGATGATTTCGACGCTGCACGATCAGCATTTCGGGTATATGATTTCGGTATGGTCGAAGACCAATGGAGGATCCGCGGTAGATAATGCGTTGGCACCGTACCGGATACAAGGAACCGAGTTTTTTGACCCGTATAATCCTGCGGCACGTTCAGTGTACTGGACGAACATGAATACCCGGCTCTTCAATCTGGGAGTCGACGCCTTCTGGCAGGACGCTGATGAACCCGAGGGGGTGAACCTGGAAGACAAAAAGGTGAATTTCGGTTCCGGAGCGATCGGGGGAAAGGATTATGCGAACGCCTACGGGATGTTCGTCAGTAAAACCGTCTACGAGGGGTGGCGTTCCACGAACTCCACGAAACGGGTCTGCATCAAGGGCAGGTCGGCGTTCGCCGGAACTCAGCGGTTCGGCACTTTCTGCTGGAACGGGGATATCAACGGCAACTGGGACTGGTACCAGCGTTCGGTGCAGGCGGGTCTGAATTTCTGTATGGCGGGGATGCCCTACTGGACAACCGATATCGGAGGATTTTTCCGGCCGGGCAGCGGCCAGTACACTGATGCCGGGTTCAACGAACTGCTGACCCGGTGGATTCAGTACGGAGCATTCTGCCCGATGTTCCGTATCCACGGGTATCAGACTACCACCGAAATATGGCGGTACCAGCAGGCGACGCAGAACGCGTTCATGATCTACGATAATCTCCGGTACCGGTTACTTCCGTATATCTATTCGCTAGCGGGAATGGTTACTCAGCGGGGGGGGACGCTGATGCGGGGGCTGGTGATGGATTTCCGTAATGACGATAAAGTTCTTGATATCGATGATCAGTTCATGTTCGGCCCTGCATTTCTGGTCAATCCGATCATGAGCGCCGGTGCGACGAAACGTGACGTTTACCTCCCGACGGGGACAAACTGGTATGATTTCTGGACGGGAAAAACGCACGGTAGCGGGCAGACGCTATCCGCTCGTGCACCGAGGGATACCATACCGCTTTACATCCGCGCCGGCTCCATCATTCCGATGGGACCGTATCTGCAGTATGTCGACGAGAAGAAGACCGACACGATCGAACTTCGCGTGTATCCGGGAGCCGACGGTTCGTTCACGATGTATGAGGATGAGGGTGATAATTATAATTATGAAAAGGGCGATTTCGCCACTATTCCGATTTCCTACATCGATAATCCACGTAATGTTATTATCGGAAAACGCAGCGGCAGCTTTACCGGTATGGATGAGAAGAAGGTGTTCAACATCGTTTTTGCCGGGGAAGGCAGGGGTACGGGGGTCGCGCCGACCACACAACCGGATACGCAGTTGGTGTATACCGGTGAACAGGTTTCCATTGTTCCCGTTACCGGTGCACGCATCCGGAATAACGGCATGTGTGAGAAGCCGGTCAAAGCAACCTTGCGGGTTGCAGGCAACCGTGTCGTATTGCCTTCAACTTTGAACCAAGGATTAAAAAGGGTTTCTGTATTCGATTGTTCGGGAAGATTACTGCGGACCGCCGAAATAAAAAGGCATACTTTTGACCTGCGGAAGGACATGCGGCTGCCGGACGGTGTCTATATCGTCAAGGTCCGGGATATCCGGTAATAAGTCAGCCGGTGGATGGGTTGCGGTTACCGTGACGAACGGAGATGAATACTGAAAATAGCTGAAAAGTAAACAGGAGATTGTTGGTATGAAATGCAATGGAACATCCGTTTGTTCGATCGTATGGCTTATAAAGGAATATATAGTAAAGTAGTACCCGGAGAGGAACCGGTGAATTCAGGGTGGTGTGAGTGGGGTCGTTTCAGTAACGGCTGAAAGGACGTTACATGTTCATGCCGACATATAAATCATCGCGTTTCCGGCGGTTAAAGGTTATGCTATCCTGAATGGAACCGAATAAAATTGTTATGCACTATTGAAATTTGATCGTCATCCAAAACAATGAAAGGGGGAATCAATGAATTCCTTAAAGTACATCATTACAGTATCAATTTTTCTGCTGGTGACAACAGAGAGCTTCGCGGTATCGGCAGAACTGCGTACATCGACCGATGCCGCACGATGGGTCGATGCCGGAAAAGTCGATGGAAGCACCTGGGCAAACACGAGCAACTATATAGAAATTTTTCCTGATACCAAATATCAGACAGTCATGGGGTGGGGCGGCACCATCCAGGAGAAACACTGGGAAGCCATTAAAATACTGAGCGATGCCGGCAAGGACAGTATCATGCGGGAACTTTTCGACACATCGGGCTGTAATATAACCTTCCTGCGCTGTCCGATCGGCTGCTGTGATTTCGACCTTAACGAAGCACCGATTTCTCTCAATGAAACAGCCAATGATTATGCGATGGATCATTTCAGTCTTGCGCGCGATTCACTCAGGAAAATTCCACTCATCAAGATGGCTCAGGCGATCAACCCGAACATCCGTTTCTGGGGATGCCCGTGGAGTCCGCCGCGGTGGATGCACGACAATGGACAGTTTGACCGTGGGAACATGAAAAACGACGCCCAGACACTGACCGCTTATGCGTTGTATCTCGAAAAATTTGTTCTGGGATACAAGGAAGCAGGGATCAACATCGAATGGATCACCTGTCAGAACGAGCCGGACATCGCCGACGGCGGGTATCCGAAATGCGGATGGACCAACACGCAGGAACGGGATTTCTACAAGAATTACATGATTCCGCGGTTCAAGCAGAGTAACCTGGACACCAGAATTCTTCTGGGAGTGTTCTGCTGCGGTACCTTCGATCAGTGGATAAAAACTCAGATGGACGATGCGACCGTCAGGGACTTTGTCGGCTTCACAAGCCATTCCTATCAGGCTCCGGATTGGGGATTGCGGTCCTCTAAAGATTACCCCGACATTCCGTTCATGCAGACCGAAGCACCCTTCGGTTGGCCCCCGGAGGATGTAGCTCAGAACTGGAACGAAGGTCGTGATATATTCAACAATGTATCGGATTTCATGAATAACAGAACATCGGTGTATACCATTTGGAGTATGGTCAACGATGAGCGATGCCAGAGCGGCTTTGACTGGGTCCAGATGGTGGCGATCAAGGTGGATCGCAATACAAAAAGGGTAACCTATCACCCGTACTTTTATGCGTATAAGCATTTCGCCCATTACGTGAAGCCGGATGCAAAGGTGGTCAGAAATAGCGTCAACGGATCTGCTCCATCAAAAGTAAATACCTTCCTTAATCCCAATGGTGACATTGTTCTCGTCTGCTCCAATGCCTATAACAATCAGTACGCACTCACCGTGAAGGTTGGCAACGAGATGTGGAAGGCTAACTTTCCGCCGCAATCGTTCAATACGCTTCTGATTAAATCGGGTACGACACCGGTGCAACGAAGTACCCCGATGGTGGTGGAAACGACCTCACCGGCACTGTCTGATATTAGTACCGGCGGCTCCATGCTCCGTTTCACGCTCTCCGAGGTTGCATCCGGTTCACGGGAGATGGACGTTTCCCTGAGTGATCTGAACGGGCGTATACTCTGGACCGGACACCGTGGCGGCATAACCGCTCCGGTCGGAAAGCATGTTTTCTCCCTCCGGTCGGAGCGCAAGGGCCTTCTCCCGGGGATGTATCTCCTGAGTGTCCGGTTGAAAAAGCGTGACGGAAGTGTACTGACGATGGAAAATCGATTGAATGTAGCACACTGAATCAGATTCCCCGGAAGGGGAGGATGAAGTGAAATCCGGAGGGAAATGTTTCTCAGAAAGAATATATTCAAAGCGGTAATTGTGATAGCCGGTGCATTCGGTTGTTTCGGCGCGCAGTCACTTCCGCAAAAAAAAGTCATTCCGTTCGAACTTGATCAGGTCCGGCTTCTGCCGGGCCCGTTCAAAAATGCCATGGACCGTAAATGCAGCTACCTGCTGTTTCTGGATAACGACCGGCTGCTTTACTCGTTCCGGGCGAACTACAAGCTCTCCACACAGAATGCGCGCCAGTACGGCGGGTGGGAAACCATGGCCATCCGGGGGCATACGCTCGGACATGTGCTCAGTGCACTGGCGCAGGCATATCTGTCCACCGGCGAAGAGCAGTATAAAACCAAAGTCGAAGTGCTCATCACCGAACTGAAAAAATGCCAGGATGCCGCGGTGTCCGCCGGGTTCGGAGCCGGGTACCTCGCGGCTATCCCCGAATCGGACGTCAACACCCTCCTCAATGTCGGAAATATCTGGGCGCCGCTGTACAATATTCATAAAACGTTCGCCGGTTTGCTGGATTGCTATCATATGCTCGGCAATACCACGGCACTGGATATGGCGAAAAAACTGGGTGACTGGTCGTACAACAAACTCAGTCCGTACGATCACGCCAAGTATCAGCAGTTCTGGAACGACCGCCAGTCGGCTGCCGGTGAGTTCGGCGGTTACAATGAGTCGCTCGCCGAGCTTTACAGGCTTACCGGGACCGAGAACTACCTGACGGCGGCGCACTTTTTCGATCACGACAAACTGTTCAATCCCTGTCTTGAGATGAAGGATGAGCTTAATGGCCTCCACGCCAATACCAGTATTCCTGAAATCATCGGTGCGCTTAAAATTTACGAGACGTCCGGTCATGAGAATTCCTACACCATCGCACAGAATTTCTTCACGATCGTTATCAGGTCGCATACCTATATCAACGGCGGCAACAGTGAAGCCGAATACTTCAAAGCTCCCAACGCTATCGCCGCTCAGTTGACCGATAAAACCTGCGAGACCTGCAATGTGTACAACATGCTCAAACTGGCACGTGAACTTTTCTTTTTTGATCCCGATCCGAAATATATGGACTATTACGAGCGTGCCCTGTACAACCAGATTCTCGCATCGCAGGACACCGCTTCCAATCACGGATTCTGCACGTATTTTCAGCCCCTGCGTTCGGGCGGCATTAAAACATACGGTAACGATGAGGGGACCTTTTACTGCTGCGACGGTACCGGACTGGAAAATCATACCAAATACGGTGGAAGCATTTTTTTTCGTGCGGAGGATACTCTTTATGTGAATCTGTTCATTCCGTCGGAGCTCACCTGGAGCGAAAAGAACATGACCGTCAGGATGGAAACCGGATACCCTCATTCCGATACGGTCCGGCTGATCGTCAAGGGATCGGGTACCATGCCGCTCAAGATCAGGGCGCCGTTCTGGCTCGAGAAACCGGTAATGGCCGGGATTGACGCGGACGTGCAACCGGTACCCACCGATGCGGCAACCTACTTTACGCTCAATCATGCATGGACCGACAGCAGCGTGGTAACGATCGTTTACCCGCAAACCATCCGTTTCGAAAAAACACCGGATAATGCCAATGTAGGCGGGGTCATGTATGGTGCACAGCTTCTTGCCGGACGGTACGGCAACACGGACCTCTCTTCGATGCCGAGTCTCAATGCCTCCACCGTCAAGAGATCATCGTCCTCCGTTCTGGAATTTTCCGGAACCGCAAGTACGGGAAACGTAACGCTCATTCCGTATTATCAGATGCATCACCAGCGCTATAGTGCCTACTGGAATCTTACCGATATCCCGAATACCGCCGCTGTTTCGCTGAGTGAGCAGTGCAGCATCGACCATCATCGGCCGGAAGTTTTCACAACCGCTTCACGTATGGTGATCCGTTTCGCGGATACCGTGACACGAACGATACCCTATTCGGTTGAAGTATATGCCTTGAACGGTGCACGCATTATCCGGCAGAACGGGATGCTTCCCTCCGGAGGACGAACGGTGGTGATTGCGTTGCCCGAAGTATTGCGGTCTCCCAATATGGTGCTTTGCAGCATCCGGGCGGGAAGGCAATCATTCAAACGGTTGGTAAGCGGCACCCGGTAAGGTTCCGAAGTTTACCCGGCAATGTATGGAATCATGAATGTCCGAATCTCCGGTACAAAGAATGATTTCCGTACCGCATGTTTCGGAAAAACGGTTATTGATGCGGAGCGTAGTAAGAGCGAATATCGCAAGCCGTTAATAGCGGCAACTGCGGAGTGCAGGATACAGGTAATCGTGTGAATTATGTGGGGTCAAAAATATATTGCCTATTGAGTAATAATGTGACTGAAAATAGTATTTAAATAATTTATGGGGTCAAAAAATATCTATTTTATCCGCTTTTAAGTAAGAAAATGAGTAGATTAACAACATGGTATCCGTATATGAATACTTCGACTATCAGGCGTTTCTGAGAGATTATTTTGATGACCGGAAACATGAACATTCGTGGTTTTCGTATCGGTATTTTGCAGCTAAAATCAAGATGGATCACAGCAATCTGATAAAGGTTATTCTGGGCAAACGACATATTTCGCAACGGAATATCCTTGCCATTGCCGATTGCCTGCAATTTTCAGCCAATGAACGGGAATATTTCACTACCCTGGTGCAGTTCAATAAATCTGCTGATGTGAAAAAAAGCAGGCAGTTGTTTGAAAAATTGATTGCGATTAAAAGAATTGAACTTAAAAAGATTGAACCGCATCAGTATGATTTTTACCGGGAATGGTATCACACAGCGGTTTATTCTCTGCTCGACTACTACGATTTTCGCGGCAATTACAGCGCCTTGGCGGCGGAGCTCAATCCTCCGATTACCACCCGTGAGGTTAGAGAGAGTATCGCACTGCTCGAAAAGCTGCAGCTTATCCGCAAGGATATTGATGGGCGGTACATTCAGGTGGAGAAAAAAATCACCACCGGACAGAAGTGGCACTCTCTGGCAATACAGAGGTTCCAGGAGGAGGCGATTAAACTGGCGGTCAATTCGCTGCAAAACCATCCGAGAAATGTACGTGATATTTCCACCCTTACGGTAGCACTTTCGCAGAGCGATATGGCAGCGATCCGTGAGATCACCGAGCAGTACCGCAGGGAGATCGTCAAGGTAATCCATGAGAGCGGACCCGGTGATACCGTTTACCAGATCAATATTCAGGTTTTTCCCATGACACAGCCGAAATGGAGATTGCAATGATACCGGGTCGCATTACTCTCTATCGGTATTTTGTCGCGATTGCCGCCGCCGTGGCCGGTTTTACCGGATGCAGCGGACCGCAGATTGCCGGCTCCATTTCCGAAACCACCAATGGCATGGTAGCGGGAGTAATCATCGACTTTACGGGTGAACCGGCACGAAGAACGAAGGTGATGCTGCTTCCCGCAGGGTACGATCCGGTAAAGGATACCGGGGACCTTTCCGTTGACACCACCGATTCACTCGGGAGGTACAGGTTTGCCGATATCATCAGTGGGAAGTACAGTATATTCGCCACCCATCTGGATGGCGAAACCAATGTCTCCATTTCAGGTATTGTTGTCGAAGACAGTACTGAAACAGTAGCACCCTCCGATACCTTGCGTAATCCGGGGGTCGTGCAGGTAATGCTTTCCGTAGCGGAGGTGTCCCTCAATGGATACTTGTATATACCGGGAACACCTGTTTTCAGCAATGTTTCCACCGGTTCCGGACCGGTTACCCTCGATGGTGTTCCGGCGGAAAAAATCACGGAGGTTCTTCACGGTGCAACCGATCTGGAGGAGGCGACGGTAATCAGATACGATGTCCGGGTCGGTTCGATGGATACCGCGACTATATGGAATACATCGTGGCGGTACTCCCGTACCGTGATATTGAATACCTCCGCTTCGGGTGCCGGAGTTTCCGGGAGTGTTACCGATTTTCCGCTGCTCGTCCGGTTCAATAAGAATAATTTCGATTTCAATGCGGTGAACCGTGACGGTTCCGATATCCGGTTTACGAAATCGGACACGACTTTTCTTCCGCATGAGATGGTTTTCTGGGATAATGATGCTGGAACGGGTGCGTTCTGGGTGAAGGTCGATACCGTTTTCGGAAATGACAGCACCCAGACGATCACCCTCTACTGGGGAAACCCCGAAGCATCAGGGATATCGAATGGTTCAGCTGTTTTTGATACGGCGAACGGGTTCGCAGGGGTATGGCATATGGAAGAAACCAGCGGGTTAACCGCTGCCGATGCATCTTCCAACGGGGTGGACGGATTGTACAGGGGTATGCTTCCAAACAGTACGGAAAGTCCCTGGGGTAACGGTCAGACTATAGCCAGGCCCGACAGCGACTACATTGATATGGGTGACGTACTTGATCCCGGGATAAACGATCTCTCCATCGGCATCTGGATCAGGCGGGATTCTCTGGGGATACCGCAGGCGCTCATCGGGAAAACGAACGGCAATCTCCCTTCCGCCACGTATGGCTATTTGCTCTCGATCGATCCGGCACAGATCCCCCATTTCAATATCGCCACCGGTGGAGCGGTCTGGGGTGACGACAGTACCTTCGAAATCGCGGCGAGTCGGGAGATCACCGATTCAACCGTGTGGCACCACATATTCGTCGTTATCGACCGTTCCGGCAACAGTGCCTGCAGAATGTATCTCGATGGCGTTGATTGCACCGATTTAATGACGGGTGATATCACCGGCGTGGGTGCCGTTGCCAATACGCTTCATTTTCGGATAGGAACCGAAAACGATGACAACGCATCGTATCAGGGTTCACTCGATGAACCGACCGTCGCTTTCACTGCGAGGTCTTCGGACTGGGTGAAACTCTCCTATATGAACCAGAAGGAGCTCGATGCGGTAATAGTGTGGTAATTCGCGCATCGGATGAATAGTCCGGAGTGTTGTAATAATAAAGGCTGCCGATTGATCCCTGGCAGGTGTGAATCGACAGCCGGTCTGCAAAAGGTGTGGTCTGGTCAGGATTGATCCCGCCGGTTCCCCCTTTTGTTTCCAGAGGTAAAATAGTGAATAGGTGAATTGAATTCAAAAAGAACAGGAGACACACGTGATGAGAACCGTGACTACTTTGAAAATCAACTGGTCACTGCTGGTACTGGGTTTGTTCTGTGCCGGATTTAGTGAGAATCCGCTGGTGCAAACGAATTATACACCTGACCCGGCTCCTATGGTGTACAACGACACGGTATTCCTCTATACCGGGCATGACGAGGACAATGCTACCGGATTTACCATGTATAATTACCTGCTCTATACCTCAACCGACCTTGTCAACTGGACTGATCATGGAATCATTGCGAGCACGAAGAGTTTTTCATGGGCAAACACCAACGGTGCCTGGGCAGCCCAGTGTATTCCACGAAACGGAAAATTCTACTATTATTGTGCCATGCAACTCAAAGGCATCGGCGTGCTGGTATCCGACAGTCCTTATGGACCGTTTACCGACCCTCTTGGAAAACCCATTGTCAATAATGGCGGGCCATGTATCGACCCAACCGTAATGATAGACGATGACGGTCAGGCATATATGTATTGGGGGAATCCGGATGCGTACTACGTGAAACTCAACAAGGACATGGTATCGTATTCCGGAGATATCGTCAAAATTCCCAAACAGCAGTCCTATCAGGAGGGACCATGGCTTTACAAAAGAAACAATCGCTACTATCTGGCATGGTCGTCAACCTGCTGTCCGGAAGGCATCGGGTATGC
>JAFGHA010000062.1 GCA_016930275.1 Chitinispirillaceae bacterium | reverse complement strand
ATGGATACCACATCGGAAAGGACGTGCGTGTGTATTCCCGGTTCAGGGAGTCAGGTTATATTCATCCGCTCAAACCGTTCGTAAAACATGCGGTGAATATGAAGATGAAAGATATGTCCCCCATTTCCGCCGGATGTCCGGTCCGGATGTTTCCGACGGAGGTGTCGGGTACCGACAGTCAGTCGGGAGGTATGTACGACCCGGCCAACATATCAACGTTCAGTCACCGTTAAAAGGAGTCATTATGATACGTTCTGATTACGTCAAGTCAAAATTTTTTGCAGTAACGCTTTTTCTCGCATTCTGTCTGCTTCCGTTGATGCGGACTGTGAGGGCGGAAGTAAACGATGGTACATCCGTTTACTCACCCGTGGTCAACGGTGAGGCTTTACGCGGGTTAAGCAGTGTCGTCTCCGCCGAGTCCATGGGCGCCGGGCGTATGACGTTCGGCATCATATCACCATGGTACCGGCAACAAAAAGGATACCTCAACACACCGAACACCGGTGCGAACCTGTATACCTTCGCGGGAGCGTTCTCTTACGGGGTCAACCCTTACGTTGATTTGTTCGCATCGGTAGCGGGATTCGCCCTGAACAATTACAGCAATACCAAAAGGAATGGCGGTCTGGGCACGATTCGTGCGGGAGTTCAGGGTTCGCTGCCTTTTCCCCGGTATACTTCTTTACGCATGGGGGGTCAGACAGCCGTTATCGGCGGCACGTCACGGAATCAGATCAACACGTACAGGGCTGACGGCTACAATTATTTCGAGACCCGTACGGGGTATGATTTTTTGGGGAAACTCCTCCAGACATTTCAGTTCGGAAGTGAAGACTGGGGCTTCAAAGCGCATTTTAACGAAGCGGGGGTCATCGGCATTACCGAAAGAGACCCGGTGTTGCTGTTACTGGGAACCGGTTTACAGGCCAACCTCGGATTCGTTGTTCTCGGCACGGAATTAAACTCCCGTACCCGATTCGGCGATGTATCCTTTAATACCGATCCGCTGTGGCTTACACCATCGCTCGGCATACGATCGCCGAATAATATGAATGCAACGGCGGGAATTGATATTTCATTATCCGCGAATCGATCCGGAGGCCAACCGCGGGCGCTCGAACCCTATCGTGTTTTCGGTGCACTGGCATTTTCTTTTGACATGATGGCACGAAGAAGAAACGCGGAGTTCGCGGCGAAGGAAAAAGCGGCACGGGAAAAAGTGGCTCTGGAGCAAAAAAACGCACAATCCGCAAAAGAAATCCGATCCCTCACCATAAAATCGGCATCCGATTCAGTTGCACTTGTTAACGAACGGCAATATGCGCTTACGGAAATGTATTCAATGCAAAATGAAATCGATAGAATGGCAGACCGGGAAAACTCGGACTCGCTTGCGCTCATTCAGGCCGCGAGCGATCTTGCCACGGAAAAGGAGAAGCGAAGCGAAGCGGAAAAGCAGTTGCTGTCGACAGGCGAACTGCTCCTCGACGCGGTGTTCTTTTCTTCCGGTAAATCAACACTGTCAATCAATTCAAAGCCTTACCTTAATATCATCAGTAAAATGCTGCTCAAATATCCCGAATTACAGATCGAGATCGCCGGATACACCGACAATATCGGCAACATGGATTACAATGTTGCCCTCAGTCAGGAACGGGCCGACGCGGTACGCTTCTATATGATTGAGGTGGCGCCTGATTTAGGCATATATCTAAGTTCGAAGGGATACGGAATGAGTATGCCCAGGGCTGATAACAACACAAGGGAAGGAAGGCAGGCAAACCGCAGGGTTGAGTTGCATGTATTAAACAAAAGCGCTCTTCAGGAATACGGTATGGTGGAGTAGTGGCGCTCGGATGGTGAATTTGTTTCGAGAGTTCAATTTACATCGGGCGTTTTTGCGGCGGGGTGCTCATGAAATCAATGGCAACCAGTGTAACGGTTGCCGATAATGATCAATACCAAGCACTGCCGTTATCCACCTGTTTCGCGCGGACAAGGGGGATTGCGGCGAATAATACCATTCAACCTTTTTTCAAGGAAGTGTACCATGAAAACGTCCATCAGCATTACGGAAGCGTTGAATACAACCGCAATCATCAAGGAGGGAGTATCACTTATCTCTCGCCGGAGGCAGTAGCCTGTTTTTACTGAATTGTCTTACCGGCAGCCTGGAAATCATTCCGGGGGACTATCGTTCATTCAGGGTCGAGCATGTCTGTGTTTAACCAATAAAGGATTCCCATGAAAACAGTATCGGGCATATGGATTGATCACCGGAAGGCGATTGTCGTGACGATATCGGACAAAGGCGTAAAAACATCTACAGTACTGTCGAACGTTGAAAAACAGCCCGGACGATTCAAGGGAAAACGTTCCACCACATCATTTGAATCAAACCTTGTCAAGGCTGACGATCGGCGGCAAAACGGATTTACGAAATATCTCAAGGCATTCTACGACGAGGTACTTCGAATATCAATGATGCGGAAACGGTCTTGTTCCCAGGTTCCGGCGAGATAAAGGGCGAACTGAAGAAACAAATGGAACACAATAACCATCATTACAGGGCGATAATAAGGAGGCGGCCATGTTTGGAAAGAAATTCAAGGTATTTACCCTATCCGGTTTTGACGTGAACATCGATTTAAGTTGGATTTTTCTGACATTGCTGATCGTATGGTCGCTGGCTACCGGAGTATTCCCCTTTTATATTGCCGGGCTTTCGCCGCAGGCGTACTTGTGGTTGGCAATCGCCGGTATGCTGGGTCTGTTTGCGTCGATTATCGTGCATGAATTTTCTCATTCCCTGATTGCGAGGCGGTTCGGGATTCCCATGGAAGGTATTACACTTTTCATTTTCGGCGGCGTCGCGAAAATGAACGATGAACCGCCCGGTCCGAAAGCGGAGTTCTTCATAGCTGTTGCCGGGCCTCTTGCAAGCATTGCAATCGGTACCGGTATTTTGCTTATCAGTCGTCTGGTACCGGTTGACGGTCCGCAAGGAGCAGTAAAAGCGCTTCTTACCTATCTGGGTACCATCAACCTGGTACTTGCAGGCTTTAATCTTATTCCGGCGTTTCCGCTTGACGGCGGTCGCATTTTACGTTCCGCGTTGTGGGCATGGAAAGGCGACATCCGTAAAGCCACCCGTATTGCCTCCGCATCCGGTTCGGTTTTCGGCTGGTTTCTTATGGGAGCCGGAGTATTGAATTTGTTCATGGGAGGTTTCATCGGAGGATTGTGGTACATTCTCATCGGGATATTCATTCACCATGCAGCCGACGTTGCCTATCGACAGCTTGTTGTCAGGCAGACATTGGAAGGAGAACCGGTAAACAGGTTTATGACCGCTCAACCGCTTACCGTTCCGCAGGACACGACAATCGAACACTTTATCAATGATTATGTCTATCGATATCATCACAAGATGTTTCCCGTTCGGGAAAACGGCGCAAAACCTTCCTGCATAACCACGGGCGATATCGGCGGGCTTCCGCGCGAACAATGGCCGTCGCATGCCATCTCCGAATTCATGCATGCCTGTTCCGATGCGAATGCGGTTGACCGGAACACGGACGCCGTCGCAGCTCTTGTCAAAATGCGGGAAACCGGTAACAGCAGGCTTATCGTTACTGATGACAAGGGGGCTCTGTGCGGTGTGGTAACCCTGAAGGACTTGCTCGGTTTTTTATCCATAAAGCTCGATCTGGAAAAAGAAAACAGGTTTTCGGAAAAAAGCAAGCAGGTGAATGTACGGCAAAAAGAACTGACGGTTCCT
>JAFGHA010000061.1 GCA_016930275.1 Chitinispirillaceae bacterium | reverse complement strand
GTCGCTGACGCATTTGTATACTATCCATGAAACCATCTGGCTTGTGGTGTATTCCGGACACTATTGACGTATTCCTCGTACCACATCCATTTCCTGCTGTACAATACCGGTAAAATTATAGTTTTCTACGGAAAAATTAACAAGTGTTTTTTAACGGTAAAAATCCGTATTTTGTCAAAATTCAAAAAGCACTGACCTGTCCTGCGGATACTCTGGTTCCGGGAGGTGTTCATAACCGTTCAGACCACCGGAATTTCAGTACCGGTAAGGGTTTCAAACCCGCCACTTCCCAATTCACCGGTTTCATCAGACGGGGAGCAATCCTGCACAGTAATGTATTTTTGTGATATGAACCGTCACACAGGAACAACCGCATCTGATGATCTGTTCAGAAAAAGGGGAGAGGAACTGCTGCAGCGGAGTGCTCCGCTTGCCGACCGCATGCGTCCGCGTACCCTGGATGAATATATCGGGCAGCGGCATATAATCGGTGAGGGGCGGCTGCTTCGACGAGCGATCCAGGTCGATCAGCTTTCGAGTCTGATTTTTTATGGTCCTCCGGGCACCGGAAAAACCACCCTCGCCCGGATCATCGCCAACACCACCAGTGCGAAGTTTATTTCCATCAATGCGGTTCTCGCCGGAGTGAAGGATATTCGTGATGCGATTGAACAGGCTCATCAGTCGCTTTCTCTTTATGGAAAACGGACCATCCTGTTCATTGATGAAGTGCATCGTTTCAACAAGTCGCAACAGGATGCACTGTTGCCGCATGTGGAAAACGGTGTGCTTACGCTCATCGGTGCCACTACCGAAAATCCCTACTTCGAAGTGAACAAGGCGCTGGTATCCCGTTCCCGGATTTTTCAGCTGCAGCAGCTCACCGGGGACGACCTCAAGGAGGTGGCTCGACAGGCGCTGACTGATAAGGAACGGGGATACGGTTCCCGGACGGTGCATATCGATGACGATGCGCTTGAACATCTGGTGCGGGTGGCGAGCGGTGATGCACGCGGGGTGCTCAATGCACTTGAGCTTGCCGTTGAAACCACGACGACAGGGGACGATGGTACGGTGCATATCGACCGGGCGACCATCGAAGACTCGATACAGAAACGGGCGGTACTTTATGACAAAGACGGCGATGCGCATTACGATACCATTTCTGCATTCATCAAATCGCTGCGCGGCAGTGATCCCGATGCGGCGCTTTACTGGATGGCGAAGATGCTCTATGCTGGTGAGGATCCACGGTTTATCTTCCGGAGAATGCTGATTCTGGCCGGTGAGGATGTCGGGATGGCCGATCCGAGGGCAATCGGTGTGGTCGTTGATGCGGCCCGAGCCTTCGACTACGTCGGTTTGCCCGAAGGGCGGTATCACCTGGCCCACGCCTGTCTCTATCTGGCGACGGCACCGAAGAGTAATTCGAGTATGGGGTTTTTTGACGCTACTGCAACGGTGAGCAGTGAACGGCAGGATGATGTTCCCAATCATCTTCGGGATGCGAGCAGGGATAAGGAAGGGTTCGGACACGGCGCGGGATATCTGTACCCGCACGCCTACCGGGATCACTGGGTGGCGCAGCAGTATCTGCCCCGCTCACTACAGGGTAAACTCTTTTATCAGCCATCCGATCAGGGATTTGAAAAAGCGATTGCCGATCAGGTGGCGCGACTGCGCGAGGCTCGTCTCGAGGCGATGGTGGAAAGCGATGATCATTCGCCGCTTTCAGACGGTCCCGGAAGCGACGGCGAGACCCCGGTACATCAGCAATGGCTTGAACGGTCGCTCGGCAGCAGAGGGGTACAGCTCGGGAGTATTCGTGCAACTCTGCTGGAAAAAACCGCGCTGCGCCCCTCGGCGCTGGTACTCGATCTCTGCACTCGGACGGGGCTTCTGGCGCTCGAAGCAGCCCGGATCGTTCGTGAGGGGGGGGTATGGGCACTTTCCCACTCCGGAGAATCGTTGACCACCGCCAGTCAGATGGCCTCCCGGATTGATCCGCTCTCCCGCCCGGTTGTGCTGCAGACCGATTGGGACCGTTTCGAACAGGACCTGTTCGCCGCGGCGGGAGTGGGGGTACTGTTCGATGCGATCATCGGGAGGTCGGTGCTCACGAAAATTACCGATAAAAAAAAGCTGATCGGCCGTATCGCCGGGCTGCTTGCTCCCGGTGGCCGGATCGTACTCGCCGAAACCGTTCCTTCTGCCGGACAGCGTTTGTCGGCGCTGGTTGATTTTTCGGAAATCGATCCGCAGGCACGCGCACTTTTTGTCGAATGCGAGAATGATCTTTTCGCCGACCGGGACGATCCCATGGTGAATTGGACCGCAAAGTCGCTCGGTGATGATCTTTCCGCGGTTACGGATGGTTCCTGTATGGTAACCACGCAGGCGCTCCGTGAACGGCGGCGTATAAAACCGGGGGATATCGATTTCTGGTTCCGCGTGACTGACGGCACTACGGAACGGCTTTCTCTCGGTGAACGGTGTGCCCGACGACTTGACGAAGCAACGGTCAGGATCATCAGGGAGCTTTTTCACCGGAAACTCGATCATCAGGAGGTGGAGTGGCACTCCGAGGTCGCCTATGTAGTGATGACCGCCGCTGCTGGTGCCGCCTGATGCGACCCTTCCGGATAACCGCCTTTTCATTAACGCTTATCCTGGGAGTCATCGGCAACGGCGGGACCGAACCGGTGGTACTCCGTGGAGCGCAGGTGCCCGGGCTGCTCGGAGCCTCTCTCGCGGCCATCCGGCTATGTGATGACCGGGGGATGGCTTTACCGCTGCAGATCGATGAGGTTACCGCGGAGGATGAATATGTGTGTGACCGCGGGGAGGAGGCGAACGCCGGAGCGGGAAACGGCATTCTCGACGCGCGTGATGAAATCGTTTTCATGTATGAAGATTGTCCTCCCTACCCTGCTGCGGACCGGCTGTGGATGGCGGCGGACAGCAGCTTCAGGGTGGCGGTACGGCTGGGCACGGGGGCCCGGTGCAGGGAGGCGGTATTCATCGTCGATTCCACCATGGAGCGATGTAAACGAAGCTACATCTCCTACGATCATGCCACGCAGCATCTTTCGACACCGCGTTACTACGCGCAGTTCGCGGCCGATCGTTTTCACTTTCTCAAGGCGGGGATTGCCGGTACCGACCCCGGTGGCTGGATCGATCTGACCGGGGTGCTGCGTATCGAGATCAGACTCAGAGCGCTCTGGGGACTGCTGCCGGTGCATTATACGGAAGATAACCTCATCTGCTATGTAAAGCGGTACAAAGCGGGACCGTTGCGCCTCATACGGCGTGGAGATCTGCATTTGCGAATCGGGGCCGGCATACGGGGAAGCCGTGCGGCGGTCAACCAGATCTGCTACTCCTCCATGGTGAGCGTTCCCGTATCGATCAATCTGCCGGTCCGGTTCAGACACTTTTTCAGGGATGCCTGGCTTGAAATGACTCCGGTGATCGCTCCGGCAGGGAAGGAGTACCGGTTTTCAGTTCCCGGATGCGGTATTGACCGGGCGATCGACGGAGCGGATACGGTCGATACCCTCTTTCCCTGCATGCTCAATACCCATCCCTTCACCCTGCTCAATCACGGGTACGGACTGGGATGGGTAGTGCAGTCGGACATTCCCGAAACTGCAGGGGCACGGAGCGGTTTTCTGTTCAGACGTCCTTCATGTCGTGACGGAAACGCCGATTGCGGATACCGGCTCATGATTCAGGATATCCCCCGCGGCCGGTACACCGTCGTCAACCGGGTTGTCTTCACCCGTATCGATCATCCCGTTATTGCCGATGAATTCAAAGCATTACATACGCCGCTTACGGTCATCTGCGGTACCGAACGGTCGGTGAACAGTTTGACCGATGATATTCCATCCGGAAGGGATCGCCGGAAAGCGGATGAAAATCCTTGATATATGCGGGATGAAAACGGTATGATTGTACATGAGGCCGGTACGATACGCCGTCAACCGGTGGTCGGATACCGGAAAGTGGTCACGTCGCAAGGTACAAAGGGACACCATGGAACCAGCAGCATTGCTCCCGACAGAGCCTGAATTCCCGAAAAAAACGCCACAACTGTTCATCCACGAACGCGGTAACCCCCGGCAGGTACTTGCCGGACTCTGTAATCTGGTTGTCAGCTGCGAACGACCATATGAGGATGTCGCTGAACAGATTGAAGACGTATCGTATGAACTCTGTGAAACGGGAAGTTGTGAACCGGTGGTCGGGCAGCTTGGCAGGGTGACCGCTTTTTTTGAACAGCTTGACGGTAAAAATGATGAACAATGCCGTGATCTCGCCGATGTCTACCTGCTTATCGGGCAGATCCATCAGTTCGCAGGTAAATTCGAGGAGAGTATCAGCTGGTTTGACCGGGCGGCGATCGTCGATGACCTCTATTCCGAACCTTTTCACTGTCTTGCCGCTTCCTACCGGCAACTTCATGATAACGTGAAAACCATCAGAAGCCTCGAACAGGAACTCTCGCTTGCTCCCGGAAACTATTACTCGTATCTTCTGCTGGCCGATGCATACGAGGAAGAGGGACGGACGGACGATATCGAAGCCTGCCTGCAGGGGCTGCTCGAGCGTGACCCCGAAAATCTTCAGGGGCTTCACCGTCTCATTCGCCATTATGAAAGGACCGATCCGTCAATCGATACCGCATTGCTCAAGCGGAGGCTGATGGGGGTGTACAAGGAATTCAACCGCATCGAGGCGGTTATCCGTTCCTATTATCTGTGTCGTGAACGGCTCTTTGCCGATGCGATCGGCTTTCTCGACACCTGGCACCGGCGTGCCAATGGCGCCACGACCATAAATCTCCTTGTTATGGCACATGCCTATGGGGAACTCCGACAGTACGCGCGGCGTCGCAGAACCATTGATGAGTTCAAAAAGAAAAACCATGGACGTACCGACGTGATGACCACCAAGCTGGGTGAATTCGCGGCGGTATTCGGCGACGACGCAGCGGATGCCCTGCGTAAACTGCTCCTGTTCAACGAACGGTGAAACCGTTCTTCGGGCGACCTTTCCCCCGCCCGGTTCGACAGCCTCTCCGCACCGCTTCTTCCAGGGGGAGAGGTAAACGGGATCACTATTCAAATGTAAATAAACGAGCCTGAATGTTCAGTATCCGGTGATGACTATTCATACAGCGGAGAGTCGCCGGGCAAGGGCCACGGTTTACTGCTGTTTCATTCCCCTCTCACGCCGGAAGAGGGGCAGGGGCGAGGTCCGCAAACAGATCGAGATACCGCAGATACCCGTTCGCACGCGGTGTGGAGAGGCGGGTGAGCGCGTTTTTCGCGTTACGGTAGACCATTTCATTTTCCGAAAGAAAAGCAAGCCCCGCCGCGTCTTCGATGGCGCGGCTGCAGCAGGTGATCTGTGAGATTACCCAGAGTGCCGAAGCTTTCATGAGTTCACTCGGCTGACGAAGCATTTCGAGAAGATCCTGCTCGATTTCCTTGTGTCCGAGATTGTACAGTGCTTTCAGTATATTGCCTCTGATACGGTTACTGGCGTCTTTTCTGAAACGCAGCAGTATGGGAACGAGTCGTTTGTTTCCGACTCGTTCAAGTGCCTCGACGGTATTTGCCCGTACCCGTTTGTCGGGATCATTCAACAGTGCCAGGATAAGCTGCTGTCGGTCGGGTCCAATGAATTTGCCGAGCAGATTGACGGCGGTCGCGCGGATTTTTTCGTCACGGTCTTTAACGAGATTGCCGAGGATTTCAGGAATACGGGGATTTTTATGGAGCAGACCGAGTACCTGAATGGCGCGCAGACGCCGTTCGTTCGATTCACCATAGAGATCCTTGCTTATTTCATCGATAATACGGGGATCGAGTGACTGCAGCAGCTGGCCCAGTTTCGTACGGACTTCCTCACTGATATCGTGGTAATAGCTGATGAGGTTCTCTTTGATGATCGCCGAAGCTGCCTGTGTCGCGGTGGTTCGAACACGTTCATCATCGTTTTTGAGGAATGCGAGTACCGCCTGCAGGTTACCCAGTTTTCCCTCGACGGCATACCGGCTGAGCCCGGCGACGATCATTTCCGGGTTATTCGTAACTATCGGAGGAAGTGTATCAGCCATCAGATGTTTTCCTCACCGCAATCTGATCTCTCAGACGGGCGGCTTTTTCAAAGTCAAGTCGCTTCGCCGCAGCGAGCATTTCTTTTTCGAGCTGCGCGAGTGAAGGTTCCTGCACACCCTTCCGACGGGAGCTTTTCTTCCGGCGCGGTGAGCCGTAAGCGGCGCCGGGTTCTTCCACCATGGCGGCGGAGGTGTTTTTGCCGTAGAGTGTAATACCCTCATCGATTTTCCGGACGACACTCTTTGGAATGATACCATGAGTTTCGTTATACGCAAGCTGTTTTGTTCTCCTGCGGCCACTTTCCTCCATTGCCTGCCTGATGGAATCCGTAACGGTATCGGCGTAAAGAATGATACGGCCGTCAATATTGCGTGCCGCCCGCCCGGCGGTCTGTACGAGGGATCGAACCGATCTGAGAAATCCTTCCTTGTCGGCATCGAGAATGGCTACGAGCGCAACTTCCGGCAGGTCGAGTCCCTCACGCAGCAGGTTGATGCCGATGAGAACATCAAAATCACCTTTTCGGAGATCGCGGAGAATTTCGGTCCGCTCGAGGGTGTCGATATCAGAGTGGAGGTACCGGACTCTGAAATCAAGCGACTCCAGATAATCGGTGAGGTCTTCAGCCATCTTTTTAGTAAGGGTCGTTACCAGAGTACGTTGGTTCCGTTCGATGGTCGTGCGGAGCTGTTCGATCAGATCGTCCACCTGCGAGGTTGCGGGCCGGATTTCCAGGGGCGGATCCACCAGATAGGTAGGACGGATCACCTGCTCGATAATGACTCCTCCACTCTTTTCCAGTTCATAATCACCCGGAGTGGCCGAGACGTAAATCGCCCTATCCACCAGTGCTTCGAATTCGGGAAAATGAAGCGGGCGGTTGTCAAGTGCGCACGGCAGACGGAAGCCGTGGTCCACCAGCGTGGTTTTGCGGGCGTGATCACCGTTGAACATACCCCTGATCTGCGGGATCGTGGCATGTGACTCGTCGAGGATCGTCAGGTACGGGCGTTTGAAAAAGTCAATAAGTGTTGACGGGCGGGTACCGGGTGCCCTGCCGTCGAGAATCCGGGAGTAGTTCTCGATTCCGTTGACATAGCCGACTTCCCGCAGCATCTCGATATCGTAGTGGGTACGCTGTTCCAGTCGTTGCGCTTCGAGCAGACGGTTGGCGCCACGGAGTACCGCGAGCTGTCCGGAAAGTTCCTTTTCAATTTCAGTAATCGCGTCGTCCATGGTGATGCCGGTGGTCATGAAGTGTTTGGCGGGAAAGATTCTTACCTTGTCCAGCGTTCCGAGGACTTTTCCGGATACCACCTCGATTCGTCGAATGGCTTCAATGTGATCACCGAAAGTTTCGAACCGGAGAGCCGTTTCATCGTAGGCGGGCTGCAGCTCGATCACGTCCCCGCGTACTCTGAAGGTTCCCCGCTGCAGGGAAATGTCATTGCGCGTATACTGCATTTCGGTCAGCCCGCCGAGCAGGGTTCTCCGGTCGATGGGCTTTCCCGATTCGAGTTCGACGCTTGACGCAAGATATGCTTCCGGTGAGCCGATACCGTAGATGCACGACACACTCGCAACGATAATGACATCCTGCCGGGATAGACAGGCATTGGTTGATTTGAGCCGCAGGCGATCGATTTCATCATTGATCATCGAGGTTTTCTCGATGAACGTGTCTGAAGCGGGAATGTACGCTTCCGGTTGATAGTAATCGTAGAAACTGACGAAGTATTCCACCGCATTTTCGGGAAAGAACTCCCTGAACTCCTGAAAAAGTTGTGCGGCAAGGGTTTTGTTATGAGAGATGATCAGGGTCGGCAACTGCACCTGTTCGATGACATTCGCCATGGTGAATGTTTTCCCTGAACCGGTGACTCCCAGCAGGACCTGGTGCCGGTCTCCGCGTCGGATGCCGTCAATGAGCGTCTCAATCGCCTGAGGCTGATCCCCTGCGGGTTCGAAATCCGCATGTAATTTGAATCGCATGAACATAAGATAGTATCCGGTGACGGGTGAAGGATACTCCGGATAAAAAAAGGACTACTGTTGACTGATCGTATCAATTGCATCGACGGTCACCCGCCGGTTGAATGCCAGCATCGGTTCGCGGATCGCGAAGTCCACTGAAGCAATACACGCCGGTTTGATGAATATACCGACTTCCACGGATGCGCGTGATTGTTGTTCATACTTCGTCCCGTCCCGCTTGGCGGGAGAGACTGCATGAACGTTACTGTTTCCCGATCATTCTGAGTACCGTCGAAGAATGTCTGAAAATAGAGTGGGGTATATATTCAAATGCAGGAATAACAGTAAAGAACCGGTACCGCATACCGGCAAGGCTGCCGGAATGCGGTCAATGCGAAAAAAAAAGACACTGATGGTACGGCGCCGTCAGGCGCCGATGACGTATGACCGTGTTTCTCTCTAATCCTGCATCGTTTCTTTTATCGCATCGGCGATAATCTCGATACCTTTTCCGATTTTTTCTTCCGGGGTGAATGAGAATGCCAGCCGCATCGAGTTGTTATTCACGCCATGGGGATCGAACGCACTGCCGATGACGAATGCCGCTCCCCGTGCGATTGACCGGTTGAAGACTTCCGTAGCATCGGCTCCCGAAGGCATTGAAAGCCACACATAGAAACCTCCCCGCGGACGGGTCCAGGTGATGCCGTCGGGCATGCAGCGCTCGAGTGCGTCAAGCATGAGGCGTGCGCG
The DNA here is from genome assembly GCA_016930275.1 of Chitinispirillaceae bacterium. Lineage (GTDB taxonomy): Bacteria > Fibrobacterota > Chitinivibrionia > Chitinivibrionales > Chitinispirillaceae > JAFGNB01. The sequence continues at coordinate 39,112 of JAFGHA010000061.1, read as the reverse complement.
TCGGGCATACACGGGACGCAACCGTGACAGATACGGGGCGAGTTTCCCTCCGGAGAGGTATTCATGGGTGAGTACCTGAGAAAGTGTGGCACTGCATGCATCCATCGATTGCTTCGCCATTTCACATTTTTCGACGATTGATTCCGGACCGAGCAGCCATCCCAGACGCAGGCCGGGACCGAAAATTTTCGCGAATGATCCGATGTAGCATATCGGGATTGACGCATCGGCAATCGCTTTCATCGGACGGGTCAGCGGTTTATCCGCTTCATCAAAATAGAGTTCACCGTAAGGATCGTCTTCGAGCAGCACATGCGGACGGCCGGAAAGCATTTCCAGCACCTCTTTCTTTCGTTGCTCACTGTAGATGATTCCCGCCGGATTATGGAAATAAGGGCTTAGATAGACCATTTTTATTTGCGGGGAGCGGGCGTCAAGCTCCTTTTCCAGCAGGTCGATATTGATACCGTCATCTTCCAGCGGAATGGCCGAGAGATTCGCTCTATAGGAATTGAACGCCGCGAGCGCACCGATGAAGGCGGGAGATTCAGTAATCACGCGATCTCCCGGATCAATGAAAACCTTGGTGAGAATATTGATCGCCTGTTGTGCACCTGCGGTAATAAGCAGGCTCTGGCCCTCCAGAGGGAGACCGCGGGAACGGAGGTATTCCTTGAGGGAGTCGATCAGCGGCGGATAGCCGTAGGTGGGGCCGTACTGGAGTGCCGCCTGTTTTACACTTTTTGACAGGTTGTTGTAAATTTCGTCCACAATTTCAATGGGAAACAGGTCATTGGCCGGCATGCCTCCGGCAAAAGATATAACTGAAGGGTCTGAAGCGAGTTTCATCAGACGTCGTATCTCAGAAGAACGCATATTCCGGGCATTCGATGAGTATTCAACCATTCCAGAAACCTTTCTTTGATTGGCCCGCGGCTACGTTTCGTGACCGCCTGGAGCAACCAGATAATCCAGATAATATAGTTACCATACCGAGGCTGATGGGAGAAATATTGCTCCTTGATAAAATGTGTCCCTTGTTGCCGGTTCTGTTCCGTTCCGTTCAAAGGGAACGTTTTTCCCTTCTGTTCCGAAATCGGAGAAGTCATGAAACTGCGGACGTGTAACGGGTCGGTACATGGCCGGAATAATAATTGAATCACGGAACAGCTTCGAAGTAATTTTCTGTAAATCACCGTTACGTCCGGTGTTACAGCGGAGATGGCGGTTGTGGTTGTTCCCGTTCCGTCGAATACGGAAGTTTGCTGCCTGAACGTGATCAGAATGTTGCAGGATAGTGATTCTGGTGGTCTGCGGCAGTACCGGCGGGAGATTGACTGCTGCGGAACAAATGGAGTGCCATGGGAAATGGCGGCGTAATGATGCTAAGGAGGCTTTCGTGAAATTATGGGGAGTACCGGTTTTTCTGAGCTGCATGGTGGCTATTGCAACGGCGGAAACTGATGAACTCGATCGTGAACTGACTCGACTTAAGAAGGAAATCGCCCGCGTGGAGTCGCAGCGGCGGAATGAAGCCCGGGAGGTTAAAAAGGAGCAGGCTGAATTTCAAGCCTACCGGGAACGGACAACTGCCCGGAAAACATCCATCCGTCAGCAGACGGATTCGGTTAAGGCGGTACGGCAGGAGACCCTGCATCATAACGATTCCCTCAGAGCCGCTCTCGGAATGGTGCAGGCGGGAATACACGAACAGGAGTTATCCGGAAAGAGGATCCGGTCGGTTATTACGGTCGCAGTGAAAAAACTGCAGCAGGAACTTCCCGCACTTCCGCCGCTCATCAGTGAACAGTACAGCGGACCGGTCAGTTATCTGCTGACTGAACTCGAAGCGGGATCCGTCGACAATACCGAGGCATTGTATCGGGTGTTGCGTCTGGTGCAGGATCTTCGGACTGTTTCACAGGAGATTCAGGTGGTTGAAGGTGTTTCACCGGTGCCGCGGATGCGTGGTTCAGTCTACCGGCTTCGTATCGGAGCGGTTTTTGAAGCCGTGGTCGATGCCGACGGACGGAAGGCTTTTTTATGGAATCCACAAGGAGAAAACGCCGATTCTCAGTGGGTTCCGGCGGGAAAAGAGGAAACCGCAGCAGTATTGCTGAAAGCGGTAAAAATACGTGAGGGAAAAACCGTTCCCGAGCTGGTGGACCTGCCGATCGCGACAAGCAGGAAGCAGGGGACCGATGAACGGTAAAATCATTCCGATGCTCCTGCTGACCGTGCTTCCTCTTGCCGCTGCAAGAAAACCGGTAGTTGATAAAAGAGAGGCAGAGATACGGGGTCTCAGGGAACTGCTCGAGTCGAAGCGGGATTCGCTGCAGCAGGAAATCGCGGCCCGGTGGAGGGCGCGGCAGCGGGCTGTTGAACAGCGGGATACCGACAAGGAGGAAATCGGCCGTCTTAGCGAGTCGCAGGAACGCGAGTTCAACGCGTCGGTCAGTGCCCGGGAAGAGGGATTCAGTCTTGAACGACAGCTGGAAGAGGCGAAGAAGACTCTTGACGACCGTCGGCAGCAGGTTCGGTATGTGCAATCGGTACTCATGGATATCATTGAAAAAGAGGCCGATCAGATTGCCGGTTTTTTCCCGCTGGATATCGATTCCGCCCGGGTCCGTATCGAGTCCATCAGAAGGTTGTTCGCCAGAAACAACAACAGCACTGCTGCAATAGAGCAGCTTGTCGATTATGCAATCGCGACTATCAGAAGCGGTACCCGGTTATCAATGAGCACCGCGGCGGTACTCCCTGACGGGGGAGAAGCGGAACCGATGACCGTGACACGTTTCGGTACGGTCTTCGCCTATGGGCTCAGTGACAGCGGCGGTACGTTCACCATCGGACAGAGCGGTCGTGAGGGTGCCGACCGCTACCGGATACGGAAAATCGACAATCCGATGCTGCGGCAGAAGATTGTCGCCTGGTTCGGCGGTACGGCGGAGAACGGTTGGCCGAAGGGACCGGTGAGCATTGACATTATGCAAAGTGATCTCTCGGGGAGTCTGGTGACCGGACGGAAGGAGACGGTTACGGAGCGTATCCGTCGCTTCATCAAAGCGGGCGGGCCGGTGATGGTACCGCTCGGTCTGTTACCGCTGTGGGCGCTGCTTCTTGTGCTGCTCAAGCTCCTGCAATATATCGGAAAACGATCATCGATCCGGAAAACATTCAGCATCACGGCGGGTATGCTCGAAAAAAACGACCGTGAGGGAGTGCTGGCTTTCATAGGAAAGCGTAAAGGATCGGCGTCCCGTGCGGTTGCACTTTGCATGGATTCGGTGGTCACCTCCCGCCAGATGGCCGAGAGTTCGGTTAAAGAATTGCTTTACACCGAAACAGCACGCCTGAGCAGTCATCTCAATACACTGGCGGTTATCGCCGGAGTGGCTCCGCTTCTCGGGCTTCTGGGAACGGTGACCGGTATGATCCGGCTTTTCGAGGTAATAACCCGTTTCGGTACCGGTGATCCCAAGCTCCTTGCCGGCGGGATCTCCGAAGCGCTCATTACCACCGAGGTCGGACTGATAATCGCGGTACCGGTACTCCTGGTGCACAATTTTCTGCGTAATTACCGGAACAGAATCACTTCCGAGCTGCAGATCGGTATGTTACGGGTCATCAACCGGCTCTTCCCGGAGGGGTAATGGGTACACCGCTTCTCGGGATGATTGACCAAGGAGGCTGGATCATGTGGCCTATTATCGCCTCGTCACTGGTGGTCTGGTGGCTCGGATTCTGGAAATTGTATATGATCTGGCGATGGGGACGGGCACGGCGTCGATTTCTTACTTTATGGGAAAACGGTGCACGCGAGCAGCGGAAAACGGGTGAAACCGGTGAGTGCGGTTATGACCGCCTGCTTGCGTTCTGCAGGTCGGACAAGGTGTCTGTCTCCGCATTTTCCTGGCGGTTCAGGGAGTTTCTCCTCGAGACCATAAGCGACCTGAACGACGGGTTTTCAACGATCGCCGTCTGGGTTTCGGTCGCTCCGCTGCTCGGTTTGCTGGGTACCGTGGTCGGCATGATCGAAACATTCAGGGTGATCACCGTGTTCGGTGCGGGCAATCCCTCGCTGACGGCAGAGGGTATTTCGATAGCACTCCTTACGACCGAAGCGGGACTGACCGTGGCGTTTCCCGGAATGCTGCTGTACACGTTTGTAAATAATCGGAAAAACGGACTGCTGCGTCGTGTGCGATCCGACGGTGAAACGATCGCCTCGCGGTTGCTGATTCCGGGCAGAGCGGATAACAATGGAGAACGACATGTTTGATGAGGAACTCACGGGAATCGGTGACGAAGTCGGTTCGGCGGAAGTGAATGTCAGTCCGCTCATCGATATGGTGTTCATCCTTCTTATCTTTTTTATCATCACCACGAATTTCAACCGGCAGACGGGTGTCGACGTATCGAAACCGAAAGCGCAGAGCGCGACCTACCAGGGTCAGAAAACCATCCTGATCGGTATCTCCCGCGAAGGAAGCATCCATGTGTTCGGCCGTCAGGTGGGAATCGACCGGTTACGGCATCTGATCGGCCGGGAGGTTGAAAAACAGCCGGATGCGTCGGTTATCATCGTCGCCGACCGGTTGTCGGTCATCGGTAAGGCGGTCGAGGTGATGGATCAGTGCGCTCTCGCCGGGGCCAAGCATGTCTCTATTGCAGCCGACAAGGAGTAGGGGTGAAACGGGTGATCGAGAACTCCATCGCAGGGCTGTGTATTACTGCCGTGGTCGTGGCGTGCAATGTCGCGCTGTTTTCCCTCTTTCCACTGCTGCACCGTTTTTTTTCTGAACGTATCAACATGGTCGCCGGTTTGCGACGCCCTCCCGCAGTGATCATGGAGTACCGGAAACCGGAAGAAAAGAAAGAGACCCGCCGTGAAGAACGGATTCGTGATGTGGCGAATCCCGATCGCGCCCGGAACGTTTCACCGGTGGAGTTCAAGTTCACTCCCGATCTCTCCGTGGAGGGAACCGGAGGGGTTGCCATGGAGCAGGACGAACTTGCCGCGGTGGTTTTCGAGGAGGGCGAGACCGACGAACCGGCAGTTCCGCTCTATCAGCCGCCGATACTCTACCCCGACCGGGCGCGTGATCTTGAAATCGAAGGGACGCTGGAAGTCATCATCATTATCGATACACAGGGGAAAGTCGGTTCTACTGAAGTCGTTCGTTCACCGCATGTAAGTATAACGAATGCTGCCCGAAAAGTCATCGCGACATGGCGGTTCAAACCGGCCCGCAACAAAGGGGTACCGGTCAGAATGCGGGTACGGCAGGTAATTGAATTCGCTCTGGAGTAATCCGGCCGGTATGTATCGTTTTCCGGTGAAAAATCGGACTCTATCTGGAAATGTTATTAACTATTTTTATGAACTTACTGTTTCTCACCGTTACTTGAAAGGAACTGTTATGGAAATTCTGACACTCGCACAAACAATGGAACTCGAAGGAAAAGCCTATTACGAACAACTCGCCGCTGAAACCGAAATAGCTGCGCTTAAAGGGGCATTCACGTTTCTTGCCGTTCAGGAACAGGGGCACTATGAACTTTTCAAGGCAATGGAACAGGGACAGCAGTCCGCGACGATCGCGAACGATGTAACTCTGGGAGAAAAGGTGAAGGAGTTCTTCAGTTCGCTGGACGCTTCTTTCGCATTACCTGAAGTTATTTATGATTATCAGACTGCCTACGGTAAAGCGCTGGCGATGGAGAAGGAAAGCATCAGGATGTATACCGATCTCGCCGCCGAGGTGAGTGCGGATGGAAAGGAAACGGTTGAATTGATCATCGCTCAGGAGAAGGGGCATGTCCGACTCATCGAATCTCTGATTGATTTCATGGGAAATACGAAATCATGGCTGGAAAACGCCGAGTGGCGTAATATTGATGCGTACTGAGGATTTCCGTTACGAACTTCCCGACGGGCTCATAGCCCGTCAACCTGTTCTTCCTCGTGATTCCTGCAGACTGATGACGGTTCCCCACCGTGGGGGACCGTTTCGTCATTTGCGGTTTACCGATCTTCCCGGTCTGCTGCAAGCAGGTGACCGACTCGTGTTCAACGATACCCGTGTTCTACCGGCCCGTGTATTTACCCGTAAAAAGGGCAGCGGAGCCCGGATCGAACTTTTTTTTCTTGAAGCGGCGGATGACGTTTCCTGGAAAGCTCTGGTGCGGCCGGGACGGAGAGTGCACAACGGTACGGTGCTGTCCGTTGAGGACCGGCCGGACCTGGAACTGGAGATTACCGGTATACTTCCCGGCGGCGAACGGCTCATTGCCGTGAAAGAGCCCCGGACCATGACTATTCCTGAGATCATGGAATTGTCCGGGCATGTTCCGCTGCCGCATTATATTCACCGTGACGATGTCTCTTCGGACCGTCTGGATTACCAGACGGTGTATGCGTCGGTTCCCGGAGCGGTTGCCGCACCGACTGCCGGTCTTCACTTCACTGCTTCACTGATGGAACGGCTGCGGAACAGCGGAATCGGACTTTCATATATCACGCTTCATGTCGGGATCGGTACTTTCCGTCCCGTCAAGACGGAGAATCCGGCCGATCATGAGATGCACGAGGAACGCTACTGCGTCTCAGCGGAGGCGGCACGGGAAATCACCGATACACGAAAAGCCGGTGGACGTATCATTGCCGTGGGGACCACGGTGGTTCGCGTTCTGGAACATTGTCATTTACACGGGAAGCTTACGGCGCATACGGGGAGTACCCGGATCATGATTCTGCCGCCGTACCGTTTCGGTATGGTCGACGGGTTGATCACCAACTTCCATCTTCCGGAATCGACACTTCTGATGCTGGTGAGTGCATTCTGCGGCAGAGAGCGGATTCTGCAGGCCTATAATGAGGCAATTGTCCGTTCCTACCGTTTTTACAGTTATGGCGATGCGATGTTTCTTTTTTAAAGCAGGAGGGACCCGTTCCCGTCATATAGGATATAGCGATCCGGAATCCGTGATCCGGGTTTCACCGGATATCCTCTTGTGAGCCGGCCGGTAGTTAGATATATTTATTATATTCTTATGCGTGCAACCATGCGCACGCTATGAAACACCAGGTTCATTTCCGGTAGTTGATTCCCGATTGACGATACGTATTTTCAACGTATTTCAGGCTGAATTATATCAATAATTCATAACCACGGGTTATGAATCGTATCTGAATATCAATCATTATGTATATGGGAGGCCCGTACCACATACGGGCTTCATTTTTTACACCTGTTCACGGTGAGGAGTTTTTAAATGAGTATCGATCATGTTATGAATATTTCAGTTGAGAGTGCTTCCTGGCAGGATTACCGGGCATCCAATACCGCCATGATCGTTTTTTATGCAACCGATCCGGTTTCGGAACTTCCGATCAGGGAAATTCCGGAAGAACTTCCGACGGAACTGCTTCCCGAGCCCAACTACGAAACAGGTACCTATGGATTTTACGGGTGCGGAAAGGGAAAGATCAGGGCGGCGTTTGTCAAATCCAAGATCAGAAATCTGCTGTTTGTAACCAAATATGCCGGAACCAATGCCGAATACAAGGACCGCTATTTCATAACGGGATGGTACCGGATTTTCAAGACCGCCGATGTTAAAAAAATTCATATCCGGTATACCTCCGAATACTCCTGTCTCGATGAGGATGTCTGTCTGGCGTTGCGGGCCGATACGGTGCGCTTCGTTTCCATTGCCGACGCCTTCGAGGTAACCCCGGAGCTGCTCAAGTCATGGAACTACAACGCTCGATTGACAAAGCAGACGAGGATCATTCTCGATGAGGAACAGACCACTGCGGTGCTCGAGCATCTGCAGGCAAAACCCGACATCACCGCCGATTATATCACCGAAACGGAGCGTCTCTGGCCGCATACGAACGATGAGAGGGAAGATGAGGCGGATGAGGAGGAAGAGGCATAAACCGGCCTCATGGCGGTCGGCAACAATCTGAATATGAACGGGGCCGCTTATTGGCGGGCCCCGTTTTTTTTCGAAAAACTACTGCGGTATTCGCGGCAGAGAGCGGTGCTCAACCCGAAGGAAAAAACTTTCGTCGGCAGGAAAAAGAAAGCGTCGTAACGAACGTACCCCTTACACCAATTAATTATATCTTTCTATTGATTGCAATTCAGGCATAGTCTATATTTGAACGTCCTTTTAAGCAATGAAACGCCACAATAGTAAATCCTCATGATTGAATTTTCTAAGCAAATCGCCGAAAGATGGAATATCCCCGGAAACCTTGCCGAAATGGTCTGTTCCGCCTATGTGAAGGGTGATTCACCTTACTATCTCGCGGAATATCAACCGGAGTTCTGCATGGAACTCTCGCTGATGACCCTCTGGGAAATTTATGGTTTTCTCAAGGAAATGGATGAACTTTCATCCAAGAAAAAAAGGGTATTCAACGCCTATTCCAAAGCGAAGCTACTTACTCCTGATCTCGAAAAACGGATCAATCTGACCTCGAATACATTTGAACTCGATGATCTGCTCATCCCTGTACGTCCAAATCCGCGCAGCAGAGGACAGATAGCAGTTAAAAAAGGACTGAAACCGCTTGCGGACCTGATCCTTGCACAAACAGAGGAAACCGTACCGGTTGAGGAACTCGCCAACGAGTACGTCGGCAAAGATCCGACACTCGCTTCGGTTGACGATGTGATTTCAGGGGTCAAGGATGTCATGGCGGAAATAATTGCCTACGATGAAACTGTCAGGGCCATGACCCGTGAGTTCGCGTTCGAAGACGGTTTTTTCGAAGTGACACCGAAAAATAAGAAAGATCCGGCATTCGCGCAGTATATCGGACGTTCGGTACCGGTTCATGAGCTTTCAAACGAGGAACTGCTGCGTCTGTTCTCCGCCGAAGAGAAAAAACAGATCCGTCTGAAACTGGGAGTGCAGCTGTTCAGGATCACCGAACTGCTTCGACACCACTTCATCATCAATCCTGACGCGACCGGCTTCGATTGCATATGCGAAACGATCGACGACAGCTGGTTGCGACTGTTGCAGCCCATTGTCGAACGGGATGTGAAGTCGCGCTTTCTCGAACAGGCACTGGCGAAGGTTAGTCGCCAGGTTACCGTGGAACTTGAAAAACTCTATGCCGCCGAAGCTGGTCGCGGACCACTGCTGGTTATCGACGCGTCTCCCGCAAGAACGGTCCTGTTCATCACCGTCAGCGGCAGAGGCAACCTCCTCGGCACCACTACCGAGAAGAAACCCGCCGACGGTACTCCTGTACTGAGTGACCGTCTGAAACAGTTTATCGGCAGGTACCGGGCGGCGACGATCGCCGTTATCGATAACGACGGTGCTCCGTTTGCGGAATCCCTGATACAGATGGCCTACGCCGACATGGAGCCGCAACCGGAACGTATACGATACAAAAACGACGGTGCCGCGGCATCACGGCAATGTGCATGGGTCAACAGCGAGTTCGAATCGCTGCTTGATGTTCCCATGCGACAGCTCTATACCGATTCACTGCAGTTGCTCAAACCGGTCGCACTCCTTCCCAAGGTCGGTCTGGATTTCTATACGGTGCATCCGATGCAGCCGTGTATCCCCCGGGAACACTTTCTCCGTATCATCGACCGTATCCAGACCGCGATACAGATGCGCACGGGGGTTTCAATCAAGGAAATCGCCGATTCTCCGTTGGCTCGTCTGTCAATTCTTTCCGAGAAACAGATACTGGCGATCAGAAAAGCCGATACGGAAGGTTCGATAAATTCGAAGAACGATCTGCTTAAAGTACCCGGCATGTCGGAAGTCGCATTCAGAAATTCCGCCGGATTCCTGTTGATACCGGGAGCGGAAAATCTGCTCGATCGTACGGTGGTGCATCCCGATTTTCACGCATGGTTTGATGATATTTCCGAACAGCTTACGGTTTCAATCGAAACCCTGGTTACCGAACCGGGATACCTTTCTTCCTATGGTACCGACGAAATCGAGAAAAAAGTGTTCATCGAACGAAATCTCATCAATCAGCTCATGGCCTCACGGCGATTCGCGTTGCAGACAGCGACGAAAGTCCGTCGCAAACTCAAGCTCAACGAGGTCAAAGAGGGGGCGATCGTTTCGGGAAGAGTGACCAATATCACGCAGTTCGGCGTGTTCGTCAATATCAATGCCGTCTGTGACGGACTGATTCACATCTCGCAGCTTGCCGATGAGTACGTCGAGACTCCCGAACAGGTGGTATCGGTCAACGATCGGGTCGACGTGCGTATCCTGAAGGTGGATATCAAAAAACGCCGGATATCACTTTCGATGCGGAATCTCGGTACTATGGCCCCGAAGGTGCGTCCCTCACGCGGTCAGCTGGATAATCTGGCTGAATTCTTCAAGAATCGATAGATAGCGAATTTTCTGGATATACATTTCCGGGCGCGAAAACAGGGGCTCGTTTCAGACGAGTCCCTGTTTTCGCGCCCGAATCGTTATTTCCCCGTACGCCATAAATCTTCCAGCCGGTAATATTCCCGCAGTTCGGGCAGCATGATGTGCACAATGACATCCGAAAAATCGAGGAGAATCCACCTGCCGTCTTCGAGTCCCTCCTTCTGCCAGGGGCGTGTATGGAGTCCGATGAGATGATCGAGTATCCGGTCGGCGCAGGCGCGGGTATGAACGGTGTTGTCACCCTGACAGACGATAAACCAGTCACCGGCACCGTGCAGTTCCCGCAGATCGAGAACGGTAATTTCTTCCGCGAGCGCTCCATTGAGGGCTCCGAGAATCGCGTCGACAAGTTCTTTCCCGGAGAGGGAAGGAGATAGTTTGTTCATTGCATTCGCTCTCTGTAATCGGGGCCGACGATGACTGTTGCATCGTACTGGGTTTCCTCTCCGGTTCTGATCATCACTAAATTGCCGGTATGGAGTGCTTTGGCAATCCGGGTGGCGATGGTGGTGTCACCGGTTCGCGCGATGACAAGAGTTTCCGGATAGTTCCAGTTGTCGGCATTACCGATATTTTTAACGTCAAAATTGTTTTTACGGAGGTACTCGGCGACAAGATGGGCCGAACCGCCGGCACCGCAACCGTTGAGTACCTGTATACGTCCGATATGGGGTACGGCGGAAGAGTCGGGCACTGTTGCCACGAGTTTTTCCTCGGGAGGAATCGCTTCGCTGAGTGTGGTCCCTTTGAGAATAGCCACTCCGATGCACAGTGCGATAAGCAGAAGCGTGAAGAGATTTTTCATCGTGGTGAAGTTCAGGTCTCCGGATAGATACTGATGATTTTCGGCTGGTGCCCGGGAATTTCTTCCGGTGAAAGCATCGCATAGGTGAGTACCATTACCCGGTCTCCCACCATACCGCAGCGGGCGGCCGGACCGTTGAGTTCCACCGCTCCGGAACCACGTTCGCCTTTGATGGCGTAGGTGATCAGCCGAACACCGGTGTCAACGTTGAGAACATGGACCTCTTCGTTCGGGTGAATACCGGCACGATCGAGGTAGTCTTCATCAAGCGTGATGCTGCCTGCATATTCAAGATTGGTTTTCGTCAGACGAATATCTCTGATTTTGCCACTGAGAAACATGCGATACATACAGTTTACTTCCTGAAATTCCTGTAAGTTGAGTTCCGGTTAAACGTCAAAAAGAATCCGACGACCCTGAGATGACGTTGCTGTTGTCTATGAAATAGCGCCATTCGGCATTATTCTCATTTTGAGAGTCGGTGTATCAGTTCGATGTGGTGAGTTTGTTTATTTCGTCGCGTAATTTCGCGGCATCCTCGTACCGTTCCTCGGTGATGGCGGTTGTAAGTTTCTGACGCAGTTGTTCAACCGGAGTCATTTCGGAGAGTTTTTCGTTACTCTCCAGCGATTCACTGTCGATTCCCGTATTCTTGTCTTCCGCCTCAGGTATCACGATACCGGCTTCTTCCATTACTTCTTCATCGACCAGCACCGGTGCCGAAAATCGTAACGCCATAGCTATGGCATCACTCGGTCTCGCATCGATATCAATTGTTTTATCACCGATCTGCAATACCAGCCGTGCGAAAAATGTTTCATTCTTGAGAGCACATATTTCGGTTCGTAGCACGGTACCACCGAGTTCATCGAGTACATTTTTGAATAAGTCATGCGTCAACGGACGGGGAAATGGAATTTCGTTCAATTGCAGGGCTATAGACTGCGCTTCAAGTTGTCCGATTGAGATCGGCAGGGTGCGCTCATCGTCGGTCCCCCGCAGGAGGATGACAAATTCCTTGCCCATATTGACCAAAAAGGTATTGATGACTTCAACGCGTATCATACCGTGCCACTTTCAGGGAAGTACGGTCCTTTCAAGCCGGATTGATGTCCGATCAGGAGAATGACGTATGGTACTTCCGGTGTCGTCATGAGAGGGGGGTTACCTCAATGGTTTGTCGGCGATCGGGACCCACTGAGACGATCAGGGCGGGAACATCGTAGCAGAGCTGTCTGAGTCGATCGATGTAGGCGCGTGCCTTTTCCGGCAGATCGGCCCAGGTGGAGCAACCGTCAAGTGAACACTTCCATCCCGGCATGGTCTCGTACACGGGGATCGCTTTTTCGACCAGGGTCGTATCGACCGGAAACTGATCGTACCGTTTGCCGTCGATTTCGTAATGGGTACAGATTTTAATTTCATCAAAATGGCTCAGAACATCGAGTTTGGTGAGAGCGAAACGGGTGAGTCCGTTGAGTTGCACCGCTTTGCGGACCATCACGCTGTCGAACCAGCCGCAGCGTCGCGGCCGTCCGGTCGTGGCGCCGAATTCGCCTCCCTCTTTTCTGAGCAGTTCACCGTCGGCATTGTCAAGTTCCGTGGGAAATGGACCGTTTCCTACACGTGTCGTATAGGTCTTCACGATTCCGATGACATGATTGATGGCGGCGGGACCGACACCGCTGCCGGTACAGGCGCACCCGGAAATGGTATTGGAGGAGGTGACGAACGGATAGGTTCCGTGGTCGATATCGAGAAAGGTGCCCTGGGCTCCTTCGAACAGCAGCTGTTTGTTTTCCCGCTGCGCTGTGAAAAGAAGCGCCGCGGTATCACTGATAAACGGCAGCATCCGTTCACGGATGGAACGGTACTGCTCGACCAGTCCGTCGAAGGATAGCGGGAAATCAGCCTTGAATACGGTGGTGACGATGGTCCGGTGAAGTTCGAAACCTTCCTTCATTCCGGTGACGAAATTGTCCCAGTTGCAAAGGTCGCCCACCCGCAATCCGGTCCGGTTGATTTTGTCGGCATATGCCGGACCGATACCGCGTCCGGTCGTACCGATTTTCCCTTTTCCCATCGATGTTTCCCGCGCACCATCGATAATTTTGTGGTACGGGAGTACAAGATGCGCGAGACCGGAAACAAACAGTCTGCCGTTAACACCGATACCGTACTCGGCGAGCTCATCGACCTCACGGAGAAACTGTTCGGCATCGAATACGACACCGTTTCCGACGATACAGACTTTATCGGGATACATTATACCGGAGGGTACCAGATGAAAAATGAATTTCCGTCCGTCGGCGATAACGGTGTGCCCCGCATTTGCTCCGCCCTGAAACCGTATCACCAGATCGGAACGTTCCGTCAGGTAGTCGATAACCTTGGCTTTTCCTTCATCTCCCCATTGGGTTCCAACGATTACAGCATTTGGCATACCGGTGCCCATTCAATGTTTGTATAACCTAAAATCAGGTAATAATTTGTGGATTCTGATTGAAATCAGCGGATAGTGTGCTTCTGATACGCATCGGGCGTGTGAGTGACAATTCAATTTCCGACAGAAATCCGCATGAAAAAACCGGTTTTCCGATCGGTTGAAACCTATACCCCTGAGCGCTGATTATCAATTTTTTGAACCCTTAAAATTACCTCAGGGAAGGCTATCGGGTCAATGAGTGCGAATATATTATTTTTAGTAGTTTAAGATTTTCAGTTATATGTTCCAGAAACGAAAAACAGCATCCGGACACACCACCAACGAATCGGTAGAACAATGATCCAGCCTCAGAATCCGCTTATCATCCAGAGCAACAGCACCATCCTTCTCGAAGTGAATAATCCGCTTTTCATGAAAGCACGTGACGCGATTTCCAGCTTCGCACATCTTGAAAAAAGTCCTGAATACATGCACACGTATTCGATCACGCCGCTTTCGCTCTGGAATGCGGCGGCGCTGGGGATGACGTCGGAAGAGGTGATCGAACGCCTGACGGAGTATTCGAAATATCCGTTACCTCAGAATGTGGCTGACGATATCGCGGAGCTTATGGGGCGCTTCGGTCGGCTGGTGCTCGAAAACAGCTCGGAGGGATTGGTGCTGCGGTGTGTGGATGCCGACATGCTTCACCATCTGATCCGACATCCCGGATTGAGTCATCTTGTTGGAGAGCGGCTTGATCCGTACCGGGTTCGGGTGGCGCCGGAACATCGCGGACTCATAAAGCAGGTACTGATCGGTATCGGTTATCCGGCGCATGATCGCGCCAGTTACATCGACGGAGCGGTGCATCCGATCGATATCGTCGAACGTCTGCCGGGAGATCTGCCGTTTGTCATCCGGGAATATCAGCGTCAGGCGGCGGAGAATTTCATCGGCAGTGCCGATGCTCCGGGCGGCAGCGGGGTGGTGGTGCTGCCCTGCGGTGCGGGAAAAACCATTGTAGGCATCTACGCCATGAGTCTTCTGAAACGGCGGACCCTGATTCTGGTCACGAATATCACCGCGGCTCACCAGTGGCGGCGGGAAATCCTAGAAAAAACCACGATTTCGCCGGAGGATATCGGTGAATACAGCGGTGAAGAGAAAGTGATCAAGCCGGTAACGATCGCCACCTATCAGATACTGACCTACCGGAAGAAGAAAAGTGAGTCGTTTGTCCACTACGATCTTTTCAACGCGGAGAACTGGGGACTCATCGTTTACGACGAGGTGCATCTGCTTCCCGCACCGGTGTTCAAATTCACCGCCGAACTGCAGGCACGCCGCCGCCTCGGACTCACCGCCACACTTATCCGTGAAGATGGACACGAAACGGATGTGTTCACCCTGATCGGACCCAAAAAATTCGATGTCCCCTGGAAAGACCTCGAACGGCAGGGGTGGATTGCCGCCGCACGGTGCGTGGAGATCCGCGTCGATCTTCCCACGATTGACAAAATGCGATACCTTTCCCTGCCACCGCGGCAGCAGATCCGGTGCGCGTATGAGAATCCCGAAAAGCTCGCCGTCGTACGCGATCTCCTTGACAGTCACCGGACCGATCAGGTACTCGTCATCGGGCAGTACATATCACAGCTGGAACGGTTCGCCGCCGAATTTTCGGTACCGCTCATTACCGGATCGACACCGAACGCGAAACGGGATGAACTCTATGATGCATTCCGTAAAGGAATCATCAAAACACTGATTCTTTCGAAGGTGGGGAACTTCGCGATCGATCTCCCGGACGCCAACGTGGCGATCCAGATCAGCGGATCATTCGGCTCAAGGCAGGAGGAGGCGCAGCGTCTCGGCCGCATTCTGCGACCGAAAGCCTCCGGCGAACAGGCGGTTTTCTACTCGGTGGTCACCCGGGAGTCGAAGGAACTCGATTTCGCCATGAACCGGCAGCTGTTTCTCACCGAGCAGGGGTACAGTTACGAGATACGATACCGGGAGTTGTAAAGGAACTCTCCCGGTCCTCTCCCGCAGGATTGTCAGTGCAGTACCACGCGTTGCAGCGTCCGCTGTCCGGCAGACTCCACCGCCAGAAAATAAATACCTCCCGGGAGTTTCCCGGAGGAGACACTGCCGTGAAAGGTGCTGCCGGCATTCATGAAACCGTGGTAAAGCTGTCTGATGACCTGTCCTTTCAAGTCAAGCAGTCGCACCTGTACCATCCCGGTTTTTTCCGGCTGATAGCTCCAGGCGTCCCTCTGCATTGCGACGGTTAACGCCTGCACAACCGGTGCCGGAGCCGCATCGATGCTCCGGGCTGCCACCTCTCCGTACCCGATACCGTCGATCACGTACGTCGTGATCGATTTCGCATTAGCGGGAGCCGAAAACTTTTTATTGCTTATGGCGATCTCCGTTTTGCGGGCGAAATTTTCCGAACCGGAAGTCCGGTATACTTCCGCCGCGGCTCCCGCCGTTCTGAACCCGCTCAGGTCGTACGTATAATCCACGTTATTATCCGATGAGTTACGGTGCACGATCACCAGCCGCTCCAGAGCGGTATTCATGAACGCCACCGCGTCGGCGTTGTTGATATCGATCATGATGAAACCGGGACGGATGAATTTCGTATACTGTTCGACACCGTAATATTTCTTTGTCAGATAATAATTCTGGCCGCCGTTGAAGTCGGCATGCAGCAGACCCCAGTTCTTATTCAGGCTCGTCTGGGTCTGTTCACTCTCCACCGCCTGCCAGAAGATCCACGCATCGGCTTTCATGTCACGCATATCCCGCGTGATCCGGTAGGAAATATCCAGTGCCGGAACCACGTCATTGTGATTATGCGTCCACTGATCGAAAGGCGCCGGTGCACCGCTACCGTCGCATTCAGAGTCCCACAGTCGCTTGCCGTCGGCGTCGGCCGCGGCTCGCAATTCCGCACGTTTGGAGCCGGAATAGACATGGGTATTGATCTGCGAGACACACGCCTTGGTCGCGGCGTCATAGGACATCCAGCTCGAGAGAGTCTGATCGATACTGGTTTCGTCGGGTGCGCTGATTGTTGTTCCGTCAAGATTCTTCGCATCGAGTTTGACTTTGACTTCGCGGATCAGATCATCCTGCAGGCTCACGTCGATGTGGCACCCTTCCTGTCCGCCATTGACCGACCAGCCGATCATCGGTTCGTTCATCGGTTCAAGTGTCCGGAAGGTGATGTCCCATTCGTCGCGGAAATGCTTCACGACTTCGGTGAGGTAGTCGGCGAAATCATCGAAATAGTCGGTTTTAAGGTTGTTGCCGCCGCCGGAATTGCCGGAAGCGCATCCGCTGATGGTCATCCAGTACGGAGGAGAATTGGAAAATGCCTCGACGATGAATTCATCTGGATCGACGAGGGCTTTGACCGCATCGAGCACCCGGCGCTGATTGGCGTCCCTGGTCCAGTCGTAGCCTCCCGATTCGGTCGGTTTGAATCCGGGAACACCTTTTCCCGCCTGCAGATGCGTATGTGATGGATTGTCGCCCCCACCGATATTGTACCGGACGATGTTCATACCGATTCCCGTATCTGCATCGAAAAGGTAGCCGATAATGGCATTACGGGCGGCATCGGCATACCCGCCGACCATATTTCCCCACCAGCAGAGTGAGGTACCCCAGCCCTCGAGGGTCTGGTATTGTTTCTCCGGGTTTACCGTCACCCCGGTAGCTCCGAAGATCGGGATGCAGACGGTCAAGAGAGCCAGAAGCCCGAAAACCGGTAATTTTGTTTTTGCTGCATGTTTGATACCGTACATCATGTAGTCCCTCTCTTTTGAAATGGAATTCGGAATCCGAAATTAAAGCTTTCTGAATACGTAAACTGATATTTATTCTTTGTACTATTCCAGCTGTATCCGGTTGAAAACAGTCAGAATAAAAGTAACATCCTCTTTATTTCGCTCCGGCCGGGATCACTATCCGTACCATTGGTACGTCTGCCGCTCCCGCTTCACCGCGCCGGCCGGATCCGCGTCCCAGAAGCGTTACCCGTCGGCCGTCGACAGGCCCGGAAGCCCTGCCGAGCGTCAGAAACGTTGCGTAACGGTTTACGACAGGTTCGGCCAGCCGTGGAGGTGATGTTATTGTCGCCGTGGTACCTTTCGTGTGCATGAATGCCCATTTCGCCAGTAACGGGTTGTGGTTCGCATTCAAACGGGAGTCGTCGTGAGATGCGCCGGTAATGAGCTGGTAGATATACTTCTCACCGGCATCAACGGCTTTGCTTATCGAATCGTAGGACGGCTTTGCGTTTTTAAAGATGATATCTTCGGGTTTGGTACCTTTCTGTATTTCATTATTCCAGGCTGAGGGTGAATTGACGACCATATCGTTGGTTATCCGGAGCACCGGGTAATCGTTGTTTTCCAGAGCGTCCGCCATTCGCGTGAGTGCTGCGCCGTTGTTGTCGT
Organism: Chitinispirillaceae bacterium; assembly: GCA_016930275.1. Lineage (GTDB taxonomy): Bacteria > Fibrobacterota > Chitinivibrionia > Chitinivibrionales > Chitinispirillaceae > JAFGNB01. The sequence continues at coordinate 20,958 of JAFGHA010000061.1, read as the reverse complement.
TCAGCCCCTGATGGTGCCAGATGGGGGTATTGGAAATCACATCGATGGCATCAGCGCTTCCCCCGGCTCCGACCGGACATGCTGCCGCCCAGTAGTCCGGTAAAAACTGGATCATGTGGTAGGTTCCTGCTCCTCCAAGAGAAAAACCGCCGACGATGAACCGGGTGGTATCAAGGGAATACTCCTCTTTCAGATTCTCGATAGCTTCAATTACAGCCTTGCATTCATTCGACAACGCGCTGCCGGCACCCATCATCCCGCCCCAGGTTTCTCCGGGGCACTCGGGAGCCATGAAAAAATGCGGCCACTGGGACTGGACGCTTTCTTCGATCCAGGGATGCGCCTGGTCGTTATTATCCACCTGATAGATATAATCACTGCCTGTGGCACGCAACGTGACTACAAGAGGATACCGTTTGGATGGATTATAATTCTCGGGAACGAACAACAGGTACTTCAGGTTGATTCCAATGGAAGTCTGGAACGATAGGTGTTCCATCAGGTCGCTGTCTTTGGCGGATGTTTTGTGTACTAGTACAGTTGCAGCTGCAAGAAATAAAGTGAAAAAAATTTTCATGACAGGCTTTTCTGTTAAAAAATAAGAAAAAGTTCCGGTATCGTTGATGTACCGTCTGTTACCGGAATGTGACTCCGGGGATGGCCGGAGAGTTTCTTCATGATAATATAAACGAAAGTAGCGATTGTTACCACGAAAAAACGAGGGAAGAGGGGAGGAAGTTTAAAGATGAAAGTTGAAAGATAAATGCTTAAAGTTGGAAAAGGAGGGGAGGAGGGGGAGGCGGTGTTCGGGTACATGCGGACGAATGATGGAGAATAGCATCAGTCAGTAGTGCCGTACATTATTTAACTACAGTGATCCTGCTGCAATAAAGGTTCCCGTCAATTCTGCTTTCCACTATGTACATGCCCCTTTGAATGTCACCGGTATTCCACCGGACCTCTTTGGTTCGAACCGGACCGAACAATGCGACCTGCCGTCCATCCAGCGCAATAATCCTGATACTTGCACTATGAAACGTTTCGGGAGGCAGTAATCGTACCATCCCGTTATAAACCTCTGTCCGGACGGTTGTTATTGTTTTTTTTACTATGTTTGAAGGCATTCCTGCAGACAGCGTATATACTATCCGAACAGTGTCGACCGGGCTGAATACGACGGGATTGAGATCGCAACTTACACGCCAGTAGTAGCTTCTGCAATCCATAAAAATCGGTTGAAACGACGTATCTTCGAGTACGATCGACTGCATCAAGCAAACGGTATTTGTTTTTATGCATTTTCGCGTGGTCTTCAGGGAGTTCTCCTCAATAGCATGCTCACCAGTTCGAGTAAGCTGCCGCGGGAGATTACTATCCCGATAATTTGCACATCCTGTTCCATCAGTTAACTATTGATGCGGGATAGGGATGGCAAACCATGCGTGTCGGGGTGCATATTGTTATTTTCAACCTGGATAACCGACCGGAGAGAAGATGAAAATTACCGGAATACTTTTTATGATACTGCTGATTCCGTGTCTCACGACAGCACAGGTCAACACGGAAAATCTGCGTGCCGACGAGAAGGAAGGATTCTCGGGCAATGTTTCCTTACGCTATGGAATGGCTATGGGAAACTCGGAATATCTCAGTTTCACCCCGGCCGCACGAATTGATTACAATACGATACGGTATAACAGTTTTATCGCCGCATCATACAATCGGAAACAGAGTGAACTGAAAAAAGGCAGGGAATATCTGCTGGCACATAAAGGATTCGCACATGTGCGAAGCGCCCGGAGGTTCAATAGTTTTCTCTCGTGGGAGGTGTTCGGACAATGGGAATTCAACGAGTTCATCAGTCTGGAACGTCGCCTGCTGGGTGGAACCGGCGCGAGAATGAACCTCTTGAGCCGGTTATTCGTTCCTTCCATCAGGCTGATTTTAGGGATGGGAGGGATGTTTGAGCATGAAGTGTATACTGCTGAAGATGCTAAGGCGCTCTGGCGATCCACCAACTATATAACGTTCAACTGGAATTTCTCGAAACAGGGTTCATTGCATACTACGGCATATTATCAGGTCGCCGTGGCCGAACCGCACGACTTCCGCATTCTCTCTGACAGCGGCCTCAAATTCAGGCTGGCCTCATGGCTGGTATTCGGAACGTCTGCAGGGTTACGGTTTGATAATGATCCGATTGCCGGTGTCGTGAAAAAATATGATCTTGAATTGAATAATGATCTGACGGTCGAGTTTTGAGTGGAAATTCATCCCGACGTGTGGACCGGAAAGGGGAGCGTTACGTTGTCGCATTTCTTTGACCCCTCCGGCTCCGGATCGGCGGGGCCACCTCCCTTTAACAGAGGGGAGGCTTTTGGAGTAGATGATTTATAGCTACCTGGGGCAGGTTTGAAACCTGCCCTTACGGTGATTCTTTTTATCGAGAACCCCATCCGAGTCTACACGGTATACCCGGTGTAGGTCCAGGGCGGGTTCCAGCTTTAACACTGTATTAACAATTTAGAGTAACTATTATGAGAAAAAATTATTGTCGTTCGTGAAAATGAAAAACAAAAAACGTACACTTCCGCTTATCGTCATTCTTTTTATCGGCACGACCTTTGAGGCACCGGACTTCGATACCGCCCCGGAAGAACAAACACATATCATCAAAATCGGTGAGACGCTGTGGGATCTTTCGCGGGAATGTTACGGCAACCGTCATTTTTCAAGGATCATTCTTCTTCACAACAACATTGAAGATGAGACGAAACTGCATACCGGACAAACGATTCACGTCCCGGACCTGAAGACGTTGCTCGAAAGGGAGGGCCTGTTCACGATCGCGAAAACTGAAATGGAATACATTGTTGACTCGTATGCCATCATGAGAAACTCTCAATCACAAAATGAACGCGGGAAATATTTCATTGAGGCTGCAGATCTGCTCAATAAGGCATCTTCTTCACTTCGTCACAACGAACATATCACCTCGCTCCCCGAACACATGATCAAAAGAATCGAGGAGGCCGCCGAACTTATGAATCGCCTTGCCGTCATGAAGCAGGGTAGCAGCTATTTCAGCAAACATTTCGATCTGGCTGAACAAAAAATCGTCAGCGCTCTTTATAATGCAATTAAATGGGCGCGTAACGGATTTGAATGACGCGATCAATGCGACATTGAAACGTCCGGTACTGGACAACCATGCCGAAACGAAAAAGGATTTTTGCAGTGGTAAACGAACCCCGAAGAAAAGCAGGAACATCGTTTCGCTAAAATGCCGGGTAAGCGATCTCTTGTTCTCAGCCGACAGACCCGCCGGGGGTAGGGGAAGTACGATTTTCCATCGGTCGATGTCGGCGCATTATCATCCGCCTGGTCACATTAAGCAGAATAAATGGCAGACCGCCCCCCAAACGGATGTTGTCCACCATGATGATCGACCAGACAAACACGATGGCTGCGGCGACCATGAGCAGCAACGACAGTTTGCGAACCGTTTTTGGTTCCGGATACGACATGCCGATGAAACCGGTGGGGGAGAATATCGTCAGGGGTACGGAAACACCCAGCACACAGGCGAACAGGCCTGCTGCCTGCGCTTTCGCGAGAACTCCTGCAAGGGCCGTGACCGGCACACCGAATGACAGAGCACCCGCGCACAACCAGATTTTCGTACCAAGCAACACCGGGTTGAGCGGTACTTTCCCGATGATCAACGCCGCGGTAATCACGAAGGCCCCGATGCCGGATAGTACGAAGAGCGTTGCCGCCCGGCTGAGATCGACACCGCCGGTGACGATAAAGCTCGAAGCGAGGGTAATGACGGGAATGAACTGAACGACTTCGAATAAGAACGCTTTAAATTTCACCATGAAATTTCACTCTCCGATTACCATGCGCGGCGGTTAACAACCTCATCGGAAGAACCCCGACCGACACGCTCTACAATGTGTAGTCATGGATCAGATTGCCGTTCACGTCGATGAACTGAACATGCACCGAATCTGGGGATATGTCGACCTTTGACCACCCCGATACCCCCCAGTATTGATCGTACCCGGTTTCGAATTCGGTAAATATCCACGGGGCGCCGGCGCTTCCCGGCAGCGTGTAGTGGATATCGTCCACCACCATATCGGTAAACACATGGTCATGACCGTAAAAGAACACGTCGACCTCGTAGTCAATCATCAACTGGTGAACGGTGTCCTGTTCACCCACGTGTGCGGCCTGCCCGCCTCCCCGACCATAAATCGAATTTGAAACCGTTCCGGCAGCCCCGCCGACCGTGTGATGAATAAAGATAAAGCGCCATTTCGAAGAGGCGCTCTCCAGCGTTGTTTTCAGCCAGGCGAGTTGCTCTTCTCCCAGTGTCCAGTCATCCGGGTCACCGTCAGCACTGGATAAAGAGAGCTTCGTCGTTGTAAATGACTGCACATTGAGCACAATGAACAGCGCGTTTCCCCAGGTGAATGCATAGTAGCCGCCCTCGGTGCTCCCGCCCTCCGGATAGGTATCGGATGAGGGCCCCGGCATATAGAGATGGCGCTGTACCCGGGATGCGGCGATCTCCTCTCCGGTGAACCAGCCGTTCTCCCCGTCCCAGTTTCCGATGACCTGAAAGTGACTCGCCTGCCCAATGGCTTCTCCAAGAAGGCTTCTATAATTCAGGTATGCGGTACGCAACACGCTGTCACCCGGATGAATTTCAAAACCGTACTGATGAAAATCAACCACGTCGCCTAAATTGAATATGAAATCGGGCCGGCTGTCTTTGATTTGCATTCCCACTTTCCGGAGTACCTCAGGATCCCCCTGATTATAAAAAGTCAGGTCTGCCCCGATATGGGTATCGGTAATCAACGCGACGCTGAACGACTCGCCCGGTTCCCGCTGTGTAACCACGCTGCCGATGTACGGCAGCGGATTCGTACCCGCAGTTGAATCTGTACCGCCATTCTCCGCTTCATCAAGTGCCTGCAGGTCATCCTCATTTGTCACGATGGCGTAGGGATATACCGTACCCGGAGATAAACCGGTAATACTCCATTGAGCAATATCAACCGCCGGAAAACGGGCCGTTTCGATCTCAGTCCACCCCGTATCCGTCGCCCGCTGAATAAAGAGTCGAAGGGATCTCGGATCGCCGTCCGCCACCACGGCGTTCACCTCGAACCCGTCTTTGGCGGGTGTAAATATGAGGGGCGGTGCCAGCAGCTCTGCTACGACTTCGGAATCGGCGACATCAAACGTCACGGTTATCACTACCTCGTCAGGTACCGATTCAATACCGTCGTCGTCCACCACCTTCACCCGGACGGTTTTGGTGCCCTGCTTTTCCCAGACATAGGTAATTCGCCCATCGCTGGTTGTATCATCGTAAGTGTTCCCGTCCTGAGCCCATATATAGCGGACAATTCGTCCGTTGTCTTCACCCGTGGCGGTGATGGTTATTTCATCTTCACTATGGACGGAGGTGTCATCCATGGCGCTGACGGTGGGCGGTTTCCAGGCCACGCCGCCGGCGTCAAAAGGATTGTTCCTTTCCACATGCGTGCAGAAAAAGAACAGAAGCAGGGATATGGTCAGTATTTTTTTCATCACAATCCTAAAAACAGCAGTCATCCCGCCTGGCGGGAGGATGTCAGTAGTCAGAATGACGTCAACACCAAATCAAAGAAGCTCTACCCTAAAACGGAATTGAAATCAGACAACCCGCCCCAAGGATTCCGGCCATGCCATAACAGAAATTGCGGGTTCTGGCCTTCTTTTCGGTTGCATTCCAGTTGGCACTGTGGACAGCCTTGTCGTACCCCTTTGTTGCCTTGTACTTGTTGTAGGCATCGGACGTTTGTGCATCATAGTGCATCCCCAGCCCGCTGGCAAGGAACGCACCTGTTCCAAAGGCCACGCGTCGCACCCAGCGCCACTCGCGGTAGGACTTTTGCTTTTGAAACCGGGCCACCGCGTCTTTCCATGCCTGGGAGCGTTCCAAGGTAAATTCACGCTGGTGATGTTTATTGTTTTCGATATTCAGGGCAGTGCTTGCCGGTGCGTAACTGTCCAGTTCCAATCGCACGTTGTAACGACCCGGTTTCAGCTGCTTGTTGATAAATGGTGTTTTGCCGGCGTGATTCCCGTTTAAAAACACACGGGCGCCACCCGGTTCGGTTGTAAGCGTCAGACTGCCGAACACCGATATCAGCTCAGCAGTCAACTTTGTATGGTCCCCCTGACTGATACTGCCGGAAGACTTCCAGGGTATGAAATCTTCCTTTTCCACGCTTACTTCATAGTGTCCTGCTTCAACAGGGAACTGGTCGATGGAACCCTGGCCAACTTCCATTCCGTTTACCAGAATGAGGGCATCATCGTGGTCTTTAACCATTACCGTGATATAGGCTGCAGGTGTAAGCTCGACGGTAACACCGCCGGAGTCGTTGACCCCCACGGTGATCGTACCGGTGTAGCGCAGGGAATCCGCCTTTTCAACGTTGATGCGATATTCGCCTGCCGGAAAATTCTCCATACGCAAACAGTCTGAAATAATGGTAGCGGATGCAGTGTCGACAATTTTCCCCACAGAGTCTTCCACCGCGACGTCAAGCAGAGAATCTTCCTGTGACAGGGCCGGAAAGGCAAGCATCAGGCAGAAAAAAAATACGGTTTTAATAAGCGTCATAATTCGTTCTTTTACGGGTGTGGCAATGAAAATCTTCATACTTCAGCTGCAGAAAGCGGGATACTGCTCCCGGTATTCTCCCGGTTCCCGATAAAGTAAATATATATATACCCTGAGAAGAACACGTCCGTATCCTTTACTATCCGGGGTACCTCCGCGTTGCGCCGTGGGGACAGTGAGACTCCCTCCACCATAAGTGGGGAGGGAGGCCAGGGGGGGGCATCGGATCAGAGACCGTTCAATTCATTTGCCGCCGACTCCTGGAAGACCTTAAAAATCAGCATCCAAACCGAACATGAAATTATTCACATGGAAATTGTAGGTACCTGCCATGTTATCGTAGAACCTGTTTTCGTCGTTATACACCCAGTCATATTGACTCATTTTCTTTTCACTGAAAAAGATTCCTTCATAACTGCAGTGCAACGCGATGTTCGGATTGATAGTAAACTGAAATCCGAGATTGACACTGTTGCGCGGATTGATGTCGGGAAAGATCGGGAGCAGGGTTTCGGTCACTCCGGCATTTTTTTCAAAATAATAAGCACCTCGCAACGTCCAGAGTGGATTTATTTTGAACTCGGTCCCCAAACTGATACGGAAACTGTTATTCCAGTTTTGCACAAATTCAAAGCCGTCTTCGCCATTATTGATATCAATATATAAAACGTTCCATACAGAGGCGAACGTATATTGAAAATCAGAGCATAAAATCAGATGACGGTTGTTTTCATTAATGACTTTATAGCTGATACCGATACCCACATCTGCCGGTAACGGCAACGTGAGTTCGGCATCCGCATCGGTATATATATAAGAGGCACCCCCACGATAGGCATTTATTATCGCGTTTTTCTCATAGTCTTTAATATCTCCGGTGTTATTGGCCCCTTCTAAAATAGCACGGCTGCTGAACGCGGAGATGGTGTCGTTCCATACGTTATCAATTTGTTGCTGGGCTCGTGCATTGGCAGGGGGGTAATACAATATTGCGTTTAATTTTCCTTTAAGGGTAACATCCCCGTAATAGTGCCCTGAAAGACCAATTTGAAGTTGATCGTTTATTTTTGCCATTACACCGAGATTTGTGCTGTAGGTAAAGCCGGATAAGGTAAAATCAGATTCTGCAACAAGATGACTGTATTTTGAAGTTAATCCACCGGCTGCTTCCAGAGAATCCTTCAATGTGGCATCCGCTATCTCGTATATGGTCATACCTCTGATTTTTCCGCCAAAATACGGATTCAGGAAGAACAGCGGTTGCCGAATCATAACATCGGCATAGACCAGACCAGCTCCGGCTCCGACAGATATCCTGTCATTGAGTTTATAGGCGATAGTTGGATGAATATCGACTGTTTTCAAATCGATTTCAAAATCAATTTCCGGAAATGCGCTGTTGTAACCGGTTGTATCAAGCAAATCCCATTTTCCGCCCATGCCCAACGGCACCCAGAGGCCCAGACCGACCGTAAATTTATCGGAAAGCTTACGAACAACCCCCAGGCTGGGAACGAAGAAAATCTGTTTCTCACTTCGGGTCTCGGTTTGCCTTGTGATGCTGAAGGTTGAATCTCTCCACGTTGCAGCGTTCATCAACGCATCGTTCAATAATGTATCGTTCAATAATGCCGGTTTATAGGTTCCAGCCGGCGACATCAGTTCCGCGGCTACACCGATATGCCATCCTTCAATCCGGGTGATACCGGCAGGATTCCAGTACATGCCGCTCCAGTCGTCGGAAATCGCCCTGTAAGAAGTGCCTAATGCCGTAGCGCGTGCCCCGATACCGGAGACGCCGATATCGCCTGCTGAAAGTGATGTGGTAAACAGCAGGAGTGCAGCTATTCCCGTTGACGGAAAATTCAATTTCCTCATTTGATGTTTCTTTTCGGTAGAAGGCTACTAGTAACCGTTTCTGAATAGACGGCTTATCGACACCCCGGCAGAGGTCGGGGTCCAGAATAGACAAGCGCGGTTCGTCATTTCTCCGCTGGATCCCGGCCTCCGCCGGGATGACCATACCTCCTTCGGGTCTCATCGAATTTGTGTCGATTATTATGCGACCGTTAATAATAAATGAACAACTACTCCCGTTCCAGATATCCGGTTGTGAAATATTTGTCGTCCACATCGGGTTTGAACTCTATTTTTTCATTTACGAAGATTGAACGACGGCCGTTTTGTTTGTTGATTGCCTCCGAATTCATATACCGGAATTTATGATTTTTGGTATCCAGCTCTTTTATTTCATGAACAATGAGTTCTTTATACAACTCGCCGTCCATATCATAATAAATGGATTTACGGACGACAAAATTATCCTTGCCGCTGAAGGTAATGCGCCTGGAGAAACCGTTTTCCTCTGCGACGTCATCGTTCTTGGGTTTCCATTCTACTTTATAGCAGAGAACGTCGCCGACTTTTTCCTCACCCAAAAGCTTGAAATCAAAGTCATCCGGTGAAGGCGGGCTCATATCCGCATAGGTGAATTCAGAGCCAAAGAAACTTTTGGACTTTTCGGAGCTGACAATACGGCGCACTTTCCGCAAGGTCGGTACGTAGACCCAGAGGTCATCTTCCTTGGAGTTGTAATCAAAGGTAAGCAGTCCGGTACCTTTTACATCGGCAGGTTCGATAAAACGGATAAGTTTCTTTTCGGTTTCACCATTGTCATAAATTTTCGTGACCTGTTTTATTTTTCGGATGCGTTCACGGCCTTTTTCGTCGATGATTCGCAAAACCGAAACTGCCTGGACCCCTTTTACCCTCAGGACATCCTGTGCCCGGTTGACAATTTCCAATGCTGTTAACTTTTCCTGCGCCACAGCAACGGTCGTAAAACAAAAAACTATGATTACCAGAAATCGCATGGAAAGTTCCTTTCTTTTTTGTAAAATGGTATCTGTTTAAAATACTTCAGGATTGAAATCACATTTCATTGCGTCCCCTGAATCCCCCTGCGGGGGATTCAGGGGACGTACTTGTTTATTTTGAACAAGTATTTAAGTGATAATTTACTTTATTTCCCTTCTAAAAATCTGGGTTTCCAGATCAGAACCAGAGCCGGTACCAGCACAAGAGCGCCGATTAAACAGGCAAAAATGGAAACGACAACCAGAAAACCGAAAAACCGGACCGGCAGGAAGGCCGAAAAGAACAGCGCGATAAAACCGATCATCACCGAAAACGCGTTGAACGTTATTCCGCGCCCCGTGGTGGCAAGTGTTTTCTTTACCGCTGCAACCGCGTCAAGCCTCGAGCGTCGTTCTTCCCGATAGCGCCATAAAAAGTGGATAGTATAATCAATCCCCACACCGATCATAATCGAACTGAGCAGTGCCGTGACGATATTCAATTCTATGCCGAATACTCCCATTAATCCGAATAAAATTACAATCGAAAACAACAGAGGAATCGCTGAAATGATTCCTGCATTAAAGGAGCGAAACAGCAACATTATCAAAACGGCACAGATAACTATGGCCAGAATCAACGATAATAACTGACCCTTGACCACTGCTTCGGCAAGGTCACTCAGAACCACGCCGAATCCGCCGACAAGCAGAACATCCGGATCACCTTGCACCATTTTTTTTATGCGGGGAATAACCCCTGAAAGCACCGCCGTACTGGTTTTATTTATTCTGGCGGTTACGATTGCATGCTCCTGGGGAAAATCCACCAGTTTATTAAAATCATCAGGATCACCGCTCATGGCATAAAGTTCAAAATATTGGGCAATTCCGTCCCGTGTCTCAGGAATTTTATCATAGTGGCTGCTGGTCAAATCATTCAAGGTCCGGCTCATCATGCGCAACACACGGGCAATGGAAATGGTGGTACCGATCTCTTCCATTTCAGCCAGAGCATGCTCAGTTTTATCGATTTTATTCATGATTTTGGGATCTTTGATATCGCCCTCATAAACAATCGCCACATTTTGCGAACCGCCCAAATGTTCATCAATAATATTATTCACCTTAACCGTGGGATGGTCAGGGGGATAGTAACTGTTCGGATTGGTATCAACGACCACACGGAAAATGCCGATCGAAGATACAAGGGCAAAAAGTAACAAACCAGATAATACTTTTTTGGGATGACGGGAAATAACTTCGCCGAACAGCCAAAGCAGGCGTTCCACGACAGGTTTCTTTTTATGATTCTCCTCGATTTGAGAGAGTACGGGTTTTGAGCGCGGTAAGAATGACATAAACGCGGGAATGAAAAAAAGGCTTGCCAATAATGCAAACAGAATGCCGATTGCGGATAATATTCCGAGTTCTTTGGCCGGAACCATAATATGCCCGATCAGACATAACATACCCGCCATGGTGGTTAATCCGGTAAGCAGGACAGGTTTTCCCAGGCTCTGGAACATGCGTTTAGCCAGTTCCTTTTTCGAGAAATTATTTGAAGGAACATTATCTTCCTGGTATTTGGTTATCATATGGATGCCGTAATTATTTGCCACGGCGATTAAAAATATAGGCAGGATTACCGTTACCATCTGAAATTTCCAACCGATCAACGAAATAATACCAATCGATACGATAATCGACATGACGGTTACAATAAAAGGCATCAGTACGCCGCGAATCCTGCGAAAACAGCCGTAGAGAAAAAGCAGCATAATCAGGATACCCAAGGGTAGAAGAAGCCGCATGTCCTTTCGGATACCTATTCCCGTTTCAAAGCGATTTAACGGTAAACCGCCTACCTGGACCGTCTCGTTTCCAGGTACTTCCTCGATCACTTTCAGGAATTCCGGGACGATCTCCTCGTCTTTGGTATTGGTCTTCAACATCGCGATTATGGCTGTTACTGAAAAATCCCTGGAAACAACGCTTCCGTAGACCAGATCATTTCCGGTAATTTCCGAGCGGATTTCTTCGCGTTCAGCATCGTTCTTCGGTATCTTTTTCACTGCCGGATCAACAACCATCATGCCATTATCGCTTTTGATGGACTGGAGATCGAATAGTGACATGACTTTATCCACACCCTTGATCCGCTTGATTTTTCGGGAAAGTTTTTTTACCCGGGCGAGGGTTTCTCCGGTTATTACATCATCGGTTTGTACCAGCACCATGAGCATTTCGGTACCGCCAAAGAGCTTGTCGATATGATCGGTATCAAGACGGGATGGCATGTCTTTCGGCAAATGACTTTTTATATCGGTATCAATTTCCAGCTTCGGTATTTGTAAAGCAAAAAAAGCGGTAACCCCGAAAAACAGCAGAATGACAGCCCAACGAAAACGAACAATCAGTTCTGATAATGATTTCATCTTCTCTCCTGTACTATTTGCATCTTCTCTCCTGGATCGTACTTAGAATGACGCCTTCAGCTCAACAAATACTGCGCTTAATGCATCGCTGATATTTCCAAACAGCGTACCATCGGGTCCGAGCATGCTCCGGGGTCCGAAATACCCTTCCCATCCCGCCTTGAGTACCAGTGCATCCGCCAGATTATACGACAGGCTCGGACGAAGCAACCATTCTGCTGTGGTGAAATTGCAATAGCCCAAAAGTTCCACCGTGCATGCCTCGTGAAACAACGACAGGGATGGCCGTACCAAAACCGCGTGACTGGCCCGGTCCTGCTGCCCGGCTATCAGCCGGTTTTTGAACTCCCGTTCATCCACGGATGATCCCGTCGGTGTAAACTCTTTAAAATCAATAACGTAACGACCAACATACTGCACGATCACCCACAAGCTGCCAAAGGTTCTGTCAACGCCAAGTACATATTGTAAATCCGGATTGGGAACGTGCACGTTTTTCGGGTAAAGTGTATAGTCATCAGTCGGACTACGGAAAGCGAATTCACCACGCAGGCCGAAAGAACCGATATTCGTTGAAAAATCAGCACCGAATACATTCATCTGGTATGCTTTCGTATTTACCGTTACCTTTCGATTGTCAGGGTTTATATCAAAACTCATAAAAACACCAAGCGTAGGCATGTAGCCCCTGAACCAGGAAATGGAACCATCAACGGGGCCTAAGGTGGCGCCGATTTTCAGGGCAATCGAGCTGTTTTTTAAACCGGCATCCGGCAGATACGCCGTCCCCAATTCAACCGGCAGTTCCATACCCGAATATTCAATACTGTCAGGAAGAGGGAACAGGAACAATGGCAGAACGGAAGGGGAGTAGTGCGGCACCCAGATACCCTCGAATTTAAGCGGACCTAAACCATAGGTCGCCCGTACAAGAAAATTTCCCACTTTACGGTCATCTTCATCCGTTGAACGCGCAATCATGTTTTGCGGCGTGATGTTGTTGGTGGGGTTAAAGGCATCGGCGCGTCCCCATACCACAATCTGATGTCCCAGACGTAGGTCAAGATTACCGAGGTAGGCGTTTACATATGCTTCGCGCAGGTTAAATTCCTTTAATGTACTGCCGAATTCAGAACCGCCCCGGAACCTGAATTCCGCGTATCCATCCCCATACCGGCCCACCCGTGCCCGGCATTTCAGCCCTAGCTCACCGTACCCGGATTTTAAATCCAGCCCATCTCCGCCAACGTTTTTCCCTCCGAAAAAGACACCACGGGTAAATCCGTTCAATTCAAAGGACAGTTTGGCACTTCCGGTTTTTTCCTCGGTGTCATCATCGAAAAAATCCCCCGCCAATAACAGCGAAGGCACGAAAAAAGGTAGAAGAATAAGAAGATGTTTAACCACTGGTAGTGTCCTTTAAAAAATCAGGGTGATACTTTTTCCAATAACCGTTTCGCCTGTCGCTTGATAAACGCATCGAGAGCAATACCATGACGAATTTCTTTTGTCGCAACAATTGATTTCAACAGGGGGACTGCGCGTTCGGTCTGCTTCTGGTCCAGAAGTACCTCCGCCAGATACAAATTATTGAACAAATTTTTTGGTGCGATCTTGCAGGCTTTCTCCAGATATTCAACGGACTTTTTCTTAGACGGCCAGCTCATGACGACAGGAACGCTCGGTACTATGTAATGTAAACGGCCATACATCCGGTAGCCGCCGGCGTCCAGATACGTATCGTCCAGTGCGATTACCTTTTCGGCAATCGCTTTAACTCTTCCCGGTATGCCTTCTTTCGCCGAGTGAAGCTTGCTGTCAAATTCACCCTTGTATCCCAGCACGATACCGAACCAGCAATTAACGGCGACTGACTGCGGAAAATCTTCCACTAGTTTCTCACCAATCGAAACACCTTCTGAAAATATTTTTACTTTCCCCTTATTATCGTTAGTTGTAAACAATGCCTTAAAAAAATAGGCCTGCAGAATTTTCCACGCCGCTTCCTGTTGCATCTTTCCATCAGCTGAAGTATCGAGAATTTTCCTGTATAATGAAATGGATTGATCGACATTTGTCTTATCTGCAAAAAGTCTGTTCGCATCAAATATTGCGCTGCGCTGCTCAAAGAGACTATCTGCTTTTGCCATCAGATTTTCCGCGGAAGATTGGGCGGTGAAAACTGAAATCAGCAAAAATCCGGTTGTAACTATGTTAATTTTCATATTGTTTCACCTCGAAAAATATAATGTACCCCACAGCAGAACCTGACGAGGTATCAAAAATCGGTGTTCTCAAAATCCTGCCCTTCGGACATTATGCCGGCAGGAGGACTTAACAGAGGGTTTCTCCACTTCGATCCTGTCCCGCCCGGCGGGATCAGTGCATCGCCTTACTTCGACAGGTGCTACATTGACCATGTCGAAATGCACACTTCTACCCGACTCAGTGCAGGCTGCCTGGCCGGGTCATGAACGACGAAGCAGAGCTTCGGGGTAGTAACCTCACGCAAGACGAGACATGAGATTAAAACGTAATCGTAAAGTCCGGTCCTTTAACGCTTTGATTTAATCCAACCGTATAGGTGTTTCCCATATCCAGCCCGCCACGATCATTGGTCCAAAGAACATCCTGTACCGTTAACTTTCCATCTTTTTTAAAGAAGATAACAAAGGTCGCGAGAAAGTTGCCAGGGAAAGCCGGAATTTCATAGTTATATGTTGTTGATCCTACGGCAATGCGGTCGTTATCAATAGCAAGGTCGTTCGATGTGGGTAATTCAAGCGTAGTAAGATCCAATCTGGTTGTGGCAATTACCCGTGCTTCGGCAATACTGTCCGGCCATGCACCGTTGAAAGTAATGGAACCCGTAATTTTGGCAGCCGAAACAATCCGTGCCTTGGAACGGTCGATCCTCATATTAACGCGTTTGACAATAGTGGTATCGTTTTCAATCGTTATGGAAGCCGGCGCCAATGAATCTTCCGGAGTAGTACCGGAGAAGTAAAAACTGCAGATGCTGGGAAAATTCCATTCAGTACCTTCCGTACGCCAGGCTATGCCGATAAGCTTGTAGGTGCCCGGCCCCATTTGAAGTTGATAGTTATAGGTTGATGTATCGAAGGGAATCGAATCTCTGAAGACGACTTCGCTCATCACCGGCGGGAATACCGTTGATGTAATCAGGCGGAGCTCGACGGGAGTTGTGGGCCATTGGCCGGTAAAAGAGAGCGTTCCCGTAATGCCATTGGTTATTGTGACATCGAAATGACCATTATGTTCTTCAGGACCCGTGCCCGGATCGCAACCCAGGAACAATGTAAGTAGTGCTGATATTAAAAAGAAATGATTTCTCATGATTGTATCTCCTTGGCTAGATGTTGAACTATATAATTTAATTGATGTTTTATATATTATTCATCCTGAACAGAAGCTGTTTATCTGATATTTCCTGATTCGGCGTAAAAATAATATAGCCATAAAAGTCGGGAGTGGTTAAAACTATTAGTTACACGTGACTGCTGCAACACAGAATACCGGTAACATTCTGTAGAGCATCGCCACAACTCACCATTTGAGCAGGGCAAACGCTACTGAAAGTCCGGCACCTGTTCCCCCGATCAATAAATTATCTCCCCGTTTCAGGCGTCCTTTCCGGTCAGCGAGTGCCAGTGTCATAGGGATTGAAGCGGAAATGCAATTGCCGTACTCATCAAGATTTTTTTCAACTTTTTCACGCTCGAATCCATAGTGGACATACTGTTCAATTGCTTTCCCGGAAGCCTGGTGTAAAATCAGACGATCAATATCTTTTATTTCCAGATTGTTTCGTTTGAATAGCACCTCCAGCGCTTCTTTTGCCCGGGGAATTGCAAAACGGAATATTTTCGGCCCTTTCATGTGGAAAAGGTAATCTTCCGGTCTGGTTACATCAGAGATAAATGGTGGGCGACGTGAACCGGCCCCGCGAAACTCAGTGGAATCAGCTCCTTTGGGCCAGGTGGTCATCACCCAGTCGCACAGACGGCTTTGTTCACCTTCCGGTGCAGGTTCAATTACCACTGCCGCCGCGCCGTCACCGAACAGGGCCGCGCTTTCCGGTTCATTCAAATCCCGCCATGGAGTACCTGTTTCCGAGGAAACAATTAAAACACGCTTGTAAACACCCGTTTGTACAAGAGCTGCCGCGCTGTTCAGAGCTATGACAAAAGACAAACAGGTCGCCTGCACCGACCAGGATGGAATACCATCCAATCCGAGTTCTTTCTGGATAAAAACCGAACTATCCGGAATGAGCTGCAGCGGCGTTGTCGAAGCATTGATAATACAATCCGGTGGCGGCCCGTTCTGCAAAGCGACATGTGCGGCTTTGGCCCCCATTGCATCCATGGGTTCTTCGGCAATATGCCGGTTAACCACACCGGTACGAGAGATTATCCAGTCTTCACTCCGGCCTATCAGCCGGGACAATTCCGCTGATGTCTGGACTTTGGGTGGAATGTAAATACCCGTTGATACAATTTTAACTTTTTGCGTATTCAATTTTGTGTATAACTACTCAGAAGCTGGCATCAAAAATCCGGAATTCAAAAGACAGGGCAGAAAATCCGCATGTCCTTCCAAAGAGAATAAACACACATTGTCAGCGCTGTTTTCCTATTCTGAATTCTAAGACCTGACCTCCGGATACTTGCTGAGTAGAAACTTTCTTATTAACATAACACTACAGGCAATAGTTATCTTATTTCATCAATGTAAGCTTAGTTGTTTTAATGAAGTTTTCACCTGCCCGGAACTTTAAAAAGTAAACGGTAGGAGCCAACCGGGAAGCATCAAAAGTCAGTTCATAGCTTCCTGCCGGTTGATTTTTGTTTACCAGCGTAGCTACCTTTTTTCCGAGAATGCTGTAAATGCTCAGTTCCACCCAGCCGGAGGCAGCAAGCTGATAACGCAGAACTTTAACCGGATTGAATGAACCGACATGACTCCCGATCAGTTGAAAATCATTGGTTTTGATATCGGAACGTCCGTTTTCTGATATGACACCAACATAGGTAAGTGTAAAGGGAGCATCGCTGATATCGGAAATATTCCCATCTGCGACATCTTTCAACATGATTTTGTAAGACACCATTGTATCCAGATCAATTGGAACATCCCAGGTGTATCCGCCGCTGTTGGTTGCGGTATCAATCACTTCGAGAAAGGTACCGTCGTCTTTATATAGTTCAATAACTACATCGTTTTTGTTGATGGAGGTCCAGGTAATGAAATTTTCACGACCCCATTTTAACGATTCACCGCCATTCGGGAAGGTAAGTTGTATATAAGGTGCCTTTGTATTGAATGCCTTCGCGACCGCCCACTCGCTTTCACCCGCATCATTGGTGGTTTTTGCACGCCAGTAGTAGGTGGAGGGACCATTCGCCGATGCATCAAAAGTGTACACCGCTGTCGTCAGACCGTTTTCGTCCACCACCAGATTGCTGAACGCGGCATCGGTGGCAATCTGTAAATGGTATGACCCGGCGTATCCAACCGGACTCCATTCCAGTCTAGCATTGGAAATGTCCGCATCGGCATTGTTGAAGGGAGAAACGAGCAGGGGAGGAAAGGCTTGATGCGCCAAATCATTATAGGCGAAAATTATTTCATAATACCAGGCCTCATTCTCGACGGTGTCTGTCCCGGGGTCTACAAAGTCAACGAACAGCTGTTTTGTAACCGGATTATGGGTGGTGGGCAAAGCAGTAAATGCTTCATCCCAGACAATTCCATCATTGCTTTTATCTCCCCTGCGGTAATAGACAATAACCGAATCAGGATTGTCGATATTATAAAATTCCGCGTCAAATTTGAAGGTAGCGACAAAACCTGGCAAATTAAAAGGGACAAGGACAATACGATGCGGCAGGACTACCGGAGTTTTTCCTGGAAATTTCGGCTTCAGCGGAGCGTAGTTGTAACGAAATGCCCTGATTTCATTATAGCCGAAGCCGTTGTGTGCCTTGATATCCATAGTCATACCGGTTGTACCGGTGTCGGTATCTCCATCATCATCGTTCCAGGTATAACTGTTGTCGACCGCGAGTTCCCACCGAAGCACATTGGCGGCAGGAACTCCACCACGCCAATCGAATTTATAGGCGCGGTAACTTGCCCACAAATTGCCGTTAAAGGTTATTTCATATACAATGTTTCCTGTTGGATCGACCTCGGTCACGGCGGTTTTCGCCATCGCTGACAACTGCCCCCAACCGATGAGCGTATTTCCGTTGGACAGCCGCTGAGCCGTGCCCATTGAACCAAGAGCGGTAAGATCAGGGTGACGGTATTGCCATACCTTTGTCGCGGTTTTGGCGGTTTCATCTATTTCATACTCTACGGCTCTCGCCCAGTTTCTTGTCGCTTTATTGCCGTCGTCAATCATGGTAATATGGCCGTTTTCAAGCATGCGTACATCATGCTGGTACATGAAATACTGAGGTGCATGTATACTTACTTCATCCTCGTTAACAAAAGTGAACTGGTTTTTCGATCCACCCACGGTCCAGATAAATTCGCCGGTTTGACGATTGATTTTTGAAATTGCTGCAAATGCCATTATGGATACCAGCAGATGGTTATCTGAAGTCATGTCAATGGAGTTGACGTGAATGGGGTCAAAAACTTTTTGTTTCAGGTCGGGGTTATAAGAATCCTTTATATCCAGATGGTCCCAACTCCTCCACTGGAATACCACGTTTTTATCAACATCCAGTTCCTGTATAATGGAACCGACCACGGTCGCTCCGGGATGTCCGCCGTCAATAATTTTACTCATGTCAACCGGTTGCAGATCGTAACTCAACAGCAGCGCGTGGCCATTGGGTAAAAGCTGAAATTCGTGAGATTCCGCGATATAACCGTTGCCCATGGCAAATGAATCAACAACAGTGTACGAGCTGTCCATCATACGGAATACCGTAGGACCACCGCCGGTAACCTTGGAGAATTCATACATCGAACCATAACACAGATATCCGTTCGGCAATACTTTGAAATCAACGGGAGTACCATCCGTGATTTCCTGCCAATATGCAAGGTTGCCGCTGTTGTCGATCATCAGATTGTAACCGTCAGTACCCTGAAAGTGAGAAGGCGAAAGAAAAATATAACCGGGGGCGGGAGTACCGGTACCTGGAGTAAACGTGAATCTCGGAAAACCGCTGGGTAATTCGTCTGCGGTCGTTTTCGCGAGACTTCCGACGGGGGAATTCTGTATTCCGTCTGTTTCGGAACCTGTTTCCGAAATATATTCTTTCGGGTCCAGTGCCGTCTCCAACGGTGTGACCACAAACTCGAATTCAAATGAGGGAACGGTAGTACCGGAGAGATCTTTGACTCCGGATAAAAAAGAGACATGAACGGTTTCGCCGGTTTTGTATGGCGCAACGGGCTTGAAAACGAGTGTCTTTCCGTCGGAAGATAACCTGATGGTTCCGGCGTAACGGTTGCCCAGCGCATCGGTTACTGCAATTTGTCCGGCAAAATCGATACTTTTTTCATCCAACTTAGTTCCCGGCCGAACAATAACCACCGAAGTCCGTGAATTGAGCGTTGAATTGTGAACAGGAGAAATATATTGAATCCCGCCGGGTTTCTCGGCTGTTGCGAACAGGGCCGAAAGAAAAACCGCTAGCAATGATACTATTCTCATTTTCATATTCCAGGTCTCCGAAGATTCAGGATAAAGGGTTATTGAAGCACTACCATTCTATGAGCCGTAGTATAATTTTTTGTAACGAGTCTGACGAAGTACATACCACCGGCCAAGCCATTGGCGTTCCACGGAAAACTGTAATTTCCGGTGGATAAATACTGGTTGACAAGCGTCGCGACTTCCCGTCCGTCGGCGTTGTAAATTTTCACGGCTACATCGGTATTACGCGGTATAGTAATATTGATTGCCGTCGCTGAAGTCGGATTGGTATGACTCGATAAAGAAAATATTTCCGGTACATGGACATCGCCGGAAGTTGAAACGTTGACAACTTTACCGGGTTCTACGGTGATAAGATTACCACCTTCAAGAGGTGTGGCCGGCGGCTTTATGTTTTTACCCGCAAACCCCGCAAAATCGGGCGCATACCGGTACGCGCGAAAGCATTGATTCGGCGACATTCCCATACCCCCGCCCGGGTTCTGACCTTGTTGGGTAATTCCCGAACTCGTTACCGGACTGAGGTATTTCCATACGATATCCTTTTCGGAATCGACTTCCCACAAGGTACCCTGCGGCCCCTGACAGATAAGCGTATTGCCGTTTGCCATCCGCTGCGCATTGCCAAGATTGGTTGCGTAAAAACCGGAGGGGGCGTAGGACCAGACTTTTTCCGGTGCCGTATTCAAATCGTACACTCCGTTGGCATCGACAGGCAGCTTGAATTCATCCACGGAAGAGCCGCGGGACTGGTTCCCATTATTGAAAATGATGATATTGCCGGCTCCCTGCAGTCCCTTTGAAATCCATTCGGGACCATGTTGTCCATAGAGTAAGCGGTCGGAGCTTGAACCGCTTTTATACGCCGCCGGATTGCCGAAGCGGTAAATCAGGTCTCCACCCTTGCCATGTTTTCCGCCGGAGTGTGAAGCCGCCTCCTCTTTTGTGGTGCTGTGATCAATAATCCAGACCTCGCTAAAATCGAGTACACTAATCATAATCTGGTCGAGGTCCTCATTGTAATCCACGGAATTGGTGTGCAGCCAGTCGGTTGATGATCCGCCAAATCCTCCACCCTCGGAATTTTTATAGTTGATGTCAACCAGTTCCGGATGGTCGGCAACAGTGCCGTAATTGCTTTTACTTTGATCCTTATCCTGAATAAGGTGGTCCCAGACATGCCATGCCCACACGATTTCTCCGCCACTGGAGCCGGAAGGTTTGACTTCAACAACGTGGTCCATCCATACGTTGCCGGTAGCGGTTCGTCCG